>JAAYQW010000022.1 GCA_012519115.1 Spirochaetales bacterium | reverse complement strand
TGCGGGAGATCAAGGCGGTCGCCGACCGGTGCACCGTGCTGCGCAGAGGCAAATATATCGGTACGGTCGAGGTCGCCGATATCAGTGAAGGCGATCTGGCTGAGATGATGGTGGGGCGAACCGTCCGCTTTGAAATCGACAAGCCCGGCCAAGAGCCCGGTGATGTCGTCCTGAAGCTGGAAAACGTCAGCGTAAAAGATCATCTCGGATTGGAAAAGGTCTCCAATCTCACGTTGGATGTCCACAGCGGCGAGATCGTCGGAATCGCCGGCGTCGACGGCAACGGTCAAAGCGAACTCCTCGGGGCGATCACCGGCCTACTTCCGCTTTCCGGCGGAGAGATCTACATAGACGACCGGCCGATCGGAAACCTCACTATCCGGGAGCGGATCGAAGCGGGGCTCGGCTATACGCCGGAAGATCGCCAGCGCTACGGTCTTGTCGCCGATTTCACGATCGCCGAAAACGCGGTGCTGAAAAACTACTACGATCCCCGATATACGGGAAGGTTCGGAATCCTCAACAACCAAGCGATGCACGATGAAGCCGAAGCCCTGATCGAACAGTTCGATATTCGAGCAGGGGAGGGTTCTCACACCAAAGCGGGGAGCCTCAGCGGAGGAAACCAGCAGAAAGTCATCGTTGCGCGGGAAATCTCCCTGAAGCCCAAAGTCCTGATCGTCGCTCAACCGACCCGAGGCTTGGATGTCGGGGCGATCGAGTACATCCGAAAGCGGATCATCGAAGAGCGGAGCAGGGGACAAGCGATTCTTCTGGTCTCCTTTGAGCTCGATGAGATCATGAACCTCTGCGATCGAATCGCCACGATCAGCAAGGGAACCATTGTAGCGGTGAATAGAAGCGATGAAGTGACCGAACGCGATATCGGCATGATGATGGCCGGCTCCCAGGTGAAGGAGTCCGTATGAAGAAAAAGGATGCCTGGATTCAAAGTGACGGAGCGGTGAGCGTGCTCGTCGTCCTCTTGGGGTTTCTGGTCGGAACGATTCTTGTCGCCCTAGTGGGAAAGAATCCGCTGAATATGTACAAAGCGATTCTTCAGGCTCTCAGCGGATACAATATCGACAATGGAAAAATGAATGTCCGCTATATCGGCGAGACGTTGAACTATTCGGTTCCTTTCATCCTGTGCGGCCTTTCGATGGGTTTCGCCAACCGCGTCGGCCTCTTCAACATCGGAGGCGAAGGCCAATATATCATGGGCATGACGGTCGCCCAGATCATCGCCCTTCTCGGACCTCAGATTCCCGTGCTGCACTGGCTTCTCGCCCTTCTCGGAGCGATGCTCATCGGTGCGATCTGGGGCGGGGTCGTCGGAATCCTGAAGGCGAAATACGAGGTCAGCGAAGTCGTTTCAACGATCATGCTCAACTATGTGGCCTTGTATCTGTCGCGGATCATCTGCCTCCAGCTCCCCGGAGCGACGACCTATCGGACGGCGACCTATCCCGAAACGGCGTTGATCACCAACGCCTTCTTTCAGAAGATCACGAAGAACTCGCTCTTGAACAACGGAATCTTTTTCATGATTCTCGCGGTCATGGCGTTCTGGTTCATCATGGAAAAGACCAGTCTGGGCTATGGGATGCGGGCGACCGGCTTCAACAAGGAAGCCGCCCGGGCAAGCGGGATTCCCGTCGTCCGTTCCATCTCCATCTCGATGGCGATCAGCGGAATCTTCGCCGGCCTCGCCGGCGGGATCATCGCTCTCGGGTCCTTCAAGTACGGAAGAGTCATCGCCGGAATGGACAACTATGGATTTGACGGGATCGCGGTCGCCTTGGTCGGCAACTCCACCGCGTTGGGAACCACCCTTGCCGGAATGCTCTTCGGGCTCTTGAAAAACGCCCAAGCGCTGATGCAGGCCAAGCAGATTCCCAAGGAAATCACCTTCATTATCCAGGGCCTGATCGTCATCTTCATCGCCCTGCGGTCGGCATTGAGGATTTATAAGGAATACCTTGACAAGCGACGGCTTCAGAGGGAGGTGGGGCTATGATGATCTTGAATATGCTTCCCTCCGTGCTGATGATCGTAGCTCCGATTCTCATCACGGCGATCGGGGGAATGGTCAGCGAGAAGAGCGGAGTCGTCAATATCGCCTTGGAAGGGCTGATGATGATCGGCGCGATGAGCGCCGCGGCAGCCCACGTGCTGGTGGAAGCGTCGGGGATGAATCACACCCTTTCGCTCGTTCTGGCGATGGTGATCGGGACGGGAATCGGCGGACTTTTTTCCCTGCTTCACGCCGTCGCGGCGATCAATCTCAATGCGGACCAAACGATCAGCGGCACGGGAATCAACCTGCTGGCAAGCGGAGTGACGATCTTCGCTTCGCAGATTCTCTTCAATGCCGACCGGACCAAGGAGTTCCGGATGGGGATGCAGACCGATGCCCTCGGCTTCTATCCGACCGCCTACATCGCCTTGATCGTTGTGCTCCTTTCGTGGTTCGTCCTCTACAAGCTTCCATTCGGGATGCACCTGCGAGCGTGCGGCGAGCACCCGGGAGCCGCTGAAAGCGTCGGCATCAACGTGAAACGGATTCGCTACATTGCCGTTCTGGCCAGCGGGATGCTTGCCGGCCTCGCCGGCGGATGCGTCGTGCTGACCCAGACGATCCAGTATACCTCAAACACGATCAACGGTCGGGGATTCATTGCCCTTGCCGCAGTCTCTTTCGGACGATGGCGTCCCGCCGGTGTCGCCGGAGCCGCCCTCCTGTTCGGAACCGCTCAGGCGTTCGCGATCATCGCCAACAACATTCCCGCCCTTCGAGTGCTGCCGACGGAAGTGTTCAACATTCTTCCCTATGTCGTGACTCTCATCGCACTTGTCCTCTTCAGCGGCAAGAACTACGCGCCGGCCGCTGCGGGGAAACCGTATGAGAAGGGAGCCAGCTGATGAGCTTTCATATCGCGGCCGAGAAGGTCGCCCCTATCGTGTTGGCCCCGGGCGACCCGCTTAGGGCGAAGCTGGTCGCCGAGCGCTTTCTCACCGACAGCAGGCTCATCACCGATATCCGGAATGTTCTCGGGTACATCGGAACCTATAAAGGAAAGGAAATCTCCGTCATCGCGACGGGGATGGGGGGACCTTCGATCGGAATCTACAGCTACGAATTGTTCAAGGAGTATGATGTCGAGGCGATCATCCGGATCGGTACCTGCGGCGGTCTCACTGAAAAGATCCTTCCCGGCGATCGGATTCTTGCCCTTACCGCATCGACGGACAGCGCCTGGGCCCATCAGTATGATCTGAAAGGCACCCTCAGTCCCGCCTGCGATCCGAAGTTGCTCCTATCAGCGGCCGCTCTCGACCCGAGCGCTCATCTGGGCATGGTCTTCTCCAGCGATCTCTTCTCTTCCTACAACGCCCTCGGTGAAGACAGCTGGAAAGCGTGGGCGGCGATGGGCGCTCTCGGTCAGGATATGGAGACATACGCGCTCTATGCGACCGCCGCCTATACCGGAAAGCGGGCTCTTTCCATTCTCACCATGACCGACAGCTGTGTTACGGGTGATGCGCTGGCCGATGACAAGCGGCAAAGCGCTCTCTATCCGATGATCGGGCTTGCCCTTGAGGTGGCCCATAAGGAACTGTGAAGATGAACTTTCTCGACATCATGCGGCATCGTTTCGCCTGCAAGCTGTACGATGAGAACAAACCACTGAACCGGGAAGAGATCGATGAGATCCTGGAGTACGGCCGATTGACCCCCACCTCGTTCGGCTTGGAGATGTGGCATTTCCATGCGGTCGTTTCAAAGGAGAAGCTCAAGGAGCTCTACGCCGTCTGCTATGAACAGGAAGGGGTCCGTACCAGCGGAATGACGGTGGCGATCCTCACAAAAGCTTCAAAATACCTCGATCCGGATGGACTGTTCGTCTATGAACGGGGTGTTCGCTTTCCAAGCGATATCGATTGGTACATCGAAGATTACCGCCCCTACCATGAGTTTCTGAAGGACACCGGTCGCCTGGAGGGGTGGCTGAGAAGCCAAGGGTACCTCGCGGTCGCCAATATGATGACCGGAGCCCAATCATTGGGAATTCAAAGCTGTGCGATCGAGGGGTTTGATGAAGAAGGAGTGCTTCGGGTTTTGGATATCGATCCAAAAGAGTGGTCGCTCTCGCTCCTTTGCACCTTTGGCCATACCGTCGAAGAGGAGCGGCCGAAGATCCGCGTACCCTTGCAGGAACTGGTCACCTATCATTAAGGAAGGTTTCTGAGCGAACGCTCCATCATCTCCCAGAACCAGGCGCGGTCGATGTCGGTGGGAATGGTCACTCCTCCTGTACCATCGAGATTTTCCTTGCTTGTCATCCCATAGGAGGGAGAGACGGAGTTCGTATCGACCACGACCCGTTTGTACTCGGCAACGAACTTGCTGCGATCCATGACATACGCTACGCAGAGCGGATCGTGCATCTGTGGCCAGCCGAACTTCTTGGATTCATAGTTCGCCATGTAGGTGTCCATGCACTGGCTGAATACTTCCGCCGACCGTCCTTCAATCATCCGAAGGTAATCCAACCGCTCCCTCGTGAGCGTTACGGTTCGGGTGATATCCAGAGAGAGCATGACCAGCGGCGCTCCGCTGGAGAAGACGATCTTTGCGGCTTCAGGATCGGCGTAGGCGTTGAATTCCGCGTCTTCGGTGACGTTTCCGCCGCTGAACGAACCGCTCATGACGACGATCTCCTTCACCAACGAGGGAAGAGCAGGTTCTTTCTGCAATGCATGAGCCAGATCCGTCAACGGACCGACGCTGATGACCGTGATCTCCTTGGGATATGTCTTGATGAGCCTAATCAGAGCGGAAATCCCATCCTCTTCCTGAAGTTCCTGAATGACCCGTTTTCCGAAGACCGGCCCGTCCAGCCCCGTCTCGCCGTGAAAATCCCCCGCTTCGACGGCTTGGCGGACCAGCGGCCTATCGGAGCCGGCGAAGACCGGACACTTGAGGCCTGTGGTCTCGATCACATTGAGGGTGTTTTCAACGGTTTTATCAAGGCCGACATTCCCGGCAGTGGCGATGATCGCGACGATGTCAAGCTCTTTCGCACCGGCGGCCAGAAACAACGCCGCCGCATCATCCAATCCCGTATCGACATCCAAGATCACTTTCTGCTTCATGGACCAAATCCTATCAACTCTTTTCGCTCAACGCAATGGATGTTTTGTGGTATCATGAGCGCATGAGAATCATTCAGACTGCCGTGGGACCGAACCGGGTCCCGTTGACCGGTTATTTGCAGGATATGACGATGGACGGAGGAATCCGAAACATTCGCCCCACGATCATCGTCTGCCCGGGCGGTGGATACACGTTCCGGAGTGAACGCGAACGCGACCCGGTAGCGCTCCATTTTCTCTCGATGAGTTACAACGTCTTCATCCTCGATTACTCGGTTGGAGAAGATGCCGGAGATCTGAACCCCCTTCTGGAACTCAGCGATGCGCTGATGCGGGTCAGGCAGCACGCGGTAAAGTGGATGTGCGATCCCACCAGAGTCGCGGTAATCGGGTTTTCCGCCGGTGCGCACCTGGCCGCTTCGATCGCCGTTCTCCACGACCACAAGCGGGTAACCGATGTGCAGAACGTCGTGGATTCCAACAACCGGGCGGATGCGGTCATCCTGGCGTATCCGGTGATTACAGGCAAAGAATACGCCCACAAGGGAAGCTTCGATCAGCTGAGTCAGGGGAACGACGAGATCAGGGCGCTGTTGAGTTTGGAGGATCAGGTACGAGAAACCGCGACCCCCGCCTTCATCTGGCATACCGTAACCGATCAGGGGGTCTTGGCGGAGAACAGCCTGCTTCTTGCCCAAGCCTACCGAAAGGCCAAGGTTCCCTTCGAGCTGCACCTCTTCGAAGAGGGGGACCATGGGCTTTCGATGTGCACCGAAGAGGTGGGAACCCCTCATGCCGGAGTTCGGCCGTGGGTCGATCTCGCGACCAATTGGCTGAATCGCCGCTTCATGCACAATCTATAAACCTTTCAACATTCCTTCAGAAGCGCGGATTCCACTGGCCCAGGCACCGGTGATTCCGCGGCTTGTTCCCGCTCCGTCGCCGGCGAACCAGACATCATCCGCCACGCGGAAGGTGTCATCAAGGTAGCGGGGTTTGTTCGCATACAGTTTGATCTCCGGGTAGTACATGATCGTGGAGGGGTGGAGAACTCCGGGAACGATCGTGTCGAGGTTTTTCATCGCCTGCCAGATGGAACGCAGGATTTTAGCCGGGATGGCAAGGGAGATGTCTCCGGGGGTTGCGCTTTTGAGGGTCGGTTCAAAGTCATACAGATCCCCGGTAAACGTTTCTTCCTTGCTTCGCGAGCCGAGGCGGAAGTCCCCGACCCGCTGCATCAGCGGTTTTCCTCCGCCCATCAATGCCGCTTGAAGGCCGAGATGCTCGGCAAAAGCTTGTCCGCTGGCAAGCGGAGCGGTGAAGCGAACGGTCCTCAGCAGTGCAAAGTTCACCAGCCCGTTATCCTTTGCAGGATCGGCGGCGAACGCATGGCCGTTTACGGAGTACCATATATCTCCGCGGCTGGTCGCATAACGCTCCCGCACCACGTGGGCGTTGCCGCTGTTGGTGCAGAAAGTCCGTACTTTTTCGGGGAAGTAGAACTTCGGATCGTAGTAATCACGGACGATCGGATAGTGTTCAAGTCGAGTTTCAATCCGGATTCCGATATCAACGATATTGTCGACAAACGGAATTTCAAGGGAGTTCATAATCTCCTGAAGGAAATTGAATCCCTTTCGTCCCGGAGCGATCAACAGCTTTTTGTAGCCGATCTGACGTTTGTCGGTGGTGACAAACCGCTTCTCTTTATTCACCCCCTGAACGGTCTCGCCGAGGGCAAGATCGACGCCCGCTCCATCCAAACGAGCAAGAAGCTCTTTGATGAGCTTGATGCCGCCATCGGTTCCAAGGTGCGTCTGCTTGATTTCCAGCAAATCACAGCCAAGGCGTTGCGCCCGCTTCTTGTAGACGTCGATATTCCGCTTCTCCAAGAAATCAGGGTTGAGGAACTCGATCACTTCATCAAGATAATGCTCTGCTTGACTGCGCGTCCAGTATTCCTCAGGAAAGCCGATCGGATAGGTGAAGTTCATCTTGCAATCGTTCCGCATTCCCCCTGTCGAGACTTTTTCGCGGTCAATGATGAGAATGGATAGAATGGGTTTCATTTTAAGCGCGGCGAACGCGGCACCCATGCCGCTCGGGCCACTGCCAACGATTACAAGATCATATGAGCTCAATGGATCCTCCTTTACGAAGACACGTAATTATTCTCTATTCATCAGCTTTGGTAAAGTCCATTCTTGTCGCGGGTCCCTATTCATGGTATTAATCCAATATAGGAAGGATAATGCGATGTACATGAGCGTGAAAGAGGCCGCCTTGAAGTGGGGAATCAGCGAACGAAGGGTCCGGGTTCTCTGTGAAGAGGGCAGGGTCGATGGGGTGGTGCGGACCTCCTGGGCGTGGAATATTCCCTTTGATGCCCCGAAGCCGAGCGACGGACGAACCCTCCGGCATATGAAGAATCTCGATCTTCGATTGGGCCGGATGGAATTCTCCCGTTTCGAGGAGCAGAAGGAGATCATCCGAACCAGCGATCCGACATCGCTGAGGGCGACCTATCATGCGCTTCTTCCCAAAATGATTCTCGGACTGTTTCGCCTTGAAGGCATTTCGATTGAAGGGACGGAACTCGCGATTCTCTACAGCCAGAGCTTTCTTCCGAACCTGAGCTTTGAAACTCAGCTGGTCGCCTTGAATATGCGATCGCTTCTCAACCGGATGCTCACTTCGATCGGTTTGGGCTCAATTCAGGGAAATGCAAACCCAAAGATGAGTGAGCAGCGTCTTCACTATTACTACGGTCAGCTCCTTCAAGGTCTTGACGATGCCCCGCCTGCTTACGAAGAACGGATCGTCATCCAGGAGGGCAAGCGGTATCCGATCCCCCATCAGATGGAGCTCCTCTTCATCCAATATGAGCAGGAATGGCGTTGCCTTCATCCGGTGGTCCGTTCGCTCTTTCTCTTCGGCGAGCTGATGCGGATCCGACCCTTTGGACATTACGACTGGTTCATCGCTTCCCTTGCGTTCAGCGAGGAGATGCTCAAAGGGGGATATCTGCCGACCCTCCTTGAAAGTGAAGACATCGATGAGTTTCGCTCCGCGCTGCTTCTTACCAACAGCAAGGGCAACTACCAGAACCTTCTTGTCCTCATCGAGCAGCAGCAGATGCGGGCGGTGAGCAGGCTTACTGTTCGTAGCGTTGAAGGAACTTCTTCGTTCGCTGGTTTTTCGGATTGACAAAGAGTTCTTGCGGGGGGCCTTCTTCGACGATGAGGCCGTCATCCATGAAGATCACCCGATCAGAGATGTCGCGGGCGAAGTTCATCTCATGGGTCACGACGATCATCGTCATCTTCTCGCGAGCAAGCTCTTTGATGACTTTGAGAATCTCCTGGGTGAGCTCGGGGTCGAGGGCGCTGGTAGGCTCATCAAAGCACAGCACGGTGGGGTTCAGCGCGAGGGCACGGGCTATGGAAACCCGTTGCTGTTGTCCGCCGGAAAGCTGGCAGGGGTAGGCGTTCTCTTTTTCACTGAGACCCATCTTGCCGAGCAGTTTTCGAGCCACTTCGATCGCTTCCTCTTTGCTTCGCTTCAGGACGTGGGTCTGCGCTTCGACGATATTTCGCAGGACGCTCATGTGCGGAAAGAGGTTGAAGCTCTGAAACACCAGCCCCAGTTTCAGCCGGATTACCTGAAGGGTCTTATTGTCGCTGTAGCGCACATTCCCCTGATCATCGGTGGTGACCATCACATCGTCACACACCTCGATCGAGCCGCCGTCTATCTGCTCCAGTTGGGTCAAGCACCTCAGCAGCGTCGATTTTCCGCTCCCCGACGGGCCGATGATCGACAACACCTCGCCTTCATGGAGGGAGAAGCTGATTCCCTTCAGCACGCCAAGTTCGCCGAACTCTTTCCTTACATCTCGAACCCTGATCATTTCCATGTTCAGCCCCTAATGATAGTAATCGAGCTTCTTCTCGATGTGGTCGAACGAGCGGGAGACGATCGCATTCATCACGAAATAGAAGACTCCGGCGATGAAGATCGGCATCGTCGAAAACTGCCTTGCCGCGGCGTTTTGAGCGACCCGGAAGAGCTCGGCGACCCCGATCGTCTGGGCGAGGGCGGTGTCCTTGATCAGGGTGATCACCTCGTTCCCGAGGGAGGGGAGGATGCGTTTGATGACCTGAGGAAAGACGATATGGGTGAAGGTATGGAGTTTTGAAAATCCCAGCACGTGGGCGGCTTCATACTGGCCGACCTCGATCGATTGGATTCCCCCACGGTAGATTTCAGCGAAGTATGCAGCGTAGTTGATCACGAAGCCGATGATGACCGCGGTGAAGCGGTCGTAGGATGCCCCGAACAGATAGTAGGGGGCGAAGTAGACGAAAATCAGCTGCAGGATCAGGGGAGTTCCCCGCATGATCATGATGTAGACGTTCACCGTCGTGCTGATGAGGCGGTTCCTGCTCATTCGCCCTCGTGCGACCAGCAGGCCGAGCGGCAGGGAGAAGATCAGGGTGAGGAAGAAAATCTTCAAGCTGGTATAGGTACCATGAAGCATCAAAACCAGTAAATTGCTCATCAAACGATCCTTTCACAACGATACGGGGGTAGCTGCCCCCGTATTCTGCTCATTTCAAGGTGTTCATACAACGGTGATATCCGCTCCGAACCACTCGATCGCGATTCTGGCCAGCGTACCGTCGGCTTTCATCGAGAGAAGCTGCTCCCATACCTTGTCGGCAAGGGCTTTGTCGTTCTTTCGGAATCCGATCCCATACGATTCGGGAGCGAGGCTTTCATCCAGGATTCTGAAGGGCTTGCCGCTGCGGCGGATATTGTCGTTGGCGACGAGCAGGTCGACGACGAGCGCATCGATTCCGCCGATTTCAAGATCCATCAGGCCGGTGAGGTTTTCCTTGAACTCGACGAAATTCTTGACGGATGCTTTGAACTCCGGGGAGTTGTCGATCGCATCGCCGGCAGATGATCCGGCTTGGAATCCGACGTTCTTTCCGGCCAGAGAGGCGAGCGTGGTATACGGGCTGTCGGCCTTCACGACGACGACTTGAGCGTTTGACACGTATGGAGGAGTGAAATTCATCGCTTCTTTCCGCTCCGGGGTGATGGTGAAGCCGTTCCAGATGCAATCGATGTTGCCGGTATTCAGTTCCTGTTCCTTGGCGTTCCAGTCGATCGGCTGAAGAACCAGCTCGACGCCCATCCTCTTTGCCACTTCTTTCGCCAGATCAACGTCGAAACCGACGATTTCACCTTTCTCATTGCGGAAACCCATCGGAGGGAAGCTGTCATCCAGACCCATGATGAACTTCCCTTTCTTCATCACTTTCTCAAGGGAATTATCAACACCACTTTGTTCCTTGCTTCCTGCGGCGAAGAGACTTGCGCCAAGGATGACGATGAGACCGACCAGTATAATACGTTTCATAAAACCACTCCTTGCGGACAAATGATAGGAAGAGTGTAGCGAATCTTGAAGATAATATCCAGTGTTTTTGCATATTTATGCAAAGTTGTGCATATTATTTCTTAGAAAGAGATTCCGGTTTTGGGAGAAAACTACTTGAAAGTGTAATCACCTATTCTTGCCCTGAGTTAAGTCAGGGCAAGAATAAGATACATATCAATAAACTGAAGACCTTCTCCGCTTACAAGGTGTAGGAGAGACCTACGGTCAGTTGAAGATCGGTGATCGCCGGATTGGCCGAGATGTTCTTCGGATTCACGATGTGGATGAGATCGGTTTGAGCATACACTTCGAAGCCGGGAAGAATCGTATATCCGCCTTTCACCCCGAAGATGAGCGTCTTGGCAACGGAGTCCCGCTTGTCATAGTTGGGATCGCCCTGGTTCTTCGTCCAGTGTTTGTCCGTGGGCGATTTTATGTAGGGAATCTTATCATCATCGCCTTGGGCGAAGGCGGTGCCTTCCGGCTGAACCTTGCTCCAGAGGGTCCACTTGTCGTGGGTGCCATGCCACATGTAGAAGAAGTTGGTTGAGACATTCCAGGAACCAAACTCTTTATACCCGGCATTCGCATTGATGACGATCGCATCGGGACCGAAGGGATAGCCGAGGAACTCTTCCTGGTAAATGATTCTTCCACCGGCATAGTATTCACGAAGCGCCGCCAAGTAGTTTATTCCCCATTCGCCAAGCTTCTGCGTAGTGTTCCCCGTATCTCCATATCGCAAATACAAGTAGGGATCGGTTTTCACGAACTCCAGCGACCCGGTAAACAGTCCCTTGTGGACGGGGATGGCTGTCTGAGCTCCGAGCATGAAGCCGTAGGCGGATGGATGGGCATCTGCATCTTTTCCCGGAACGGGTTCACCGGAAAGAGCGAATTCATCGACTGCCATCTGGCCATAGACGTTCAAGTACGGGATTGGGGTATAATCCACTTCAAAGGTCAGCAACGAGTTCGAATTGCTCCGGATATAGTAGTTATGGTAGATCATTGAAGGGTTCAGGATGCGCAGATCCAAGAGGTTGTCTTTCGACTGGTACATGATCGATTCGGAAAGCGCAAGGCCTACCTTGCCGTCGAAGAGCCGGCCTTCAAGCCGGTGCCCCAGGAACATGTAGAGACCTGTGATTTTGTCTTCTTGGCTTCCTTTTTTGGTCTTTAAGAAGTTTTTAATCGTCGTATCATCGTCTCCTGCAATTATTGCACTATGATACTGGGCGGGATGCGGGAAGAACGAGGTGACGAGGCTGTACTTGAAGTTCTTGCCGTAGCTGGTGAACCGACCCGTATTATGGTACTTAAACGAATCGCTCAGCATGAAGTTTCCGGTCTTTCCGGCACCCCATGAAAGCTTGTCGCGTCCAATCTGCACGCTCCAGTTTTCCCCGCCGAAGGCGCCGAATGCCCGATAGGGCATCCCAAGATCAAGTTCCTGAATGCTTCCGGGAGAGAGAAAGAAGAGGTTGGTCGTTAGCCGGGATTCGCCGAAGAAGAGAGAAAGAGCCGTTCCGGTATTCGCATCATACCCGGTATACTTCGTATTGTTGACGGGCAGCTCGCTGTACCCGTAGAAGTGCTTGCTGGGGAATGTCTCCAGTTTGATGTTCAGGATGGGAGCCCGTTCGTCATACCCGCGGACCCAATCCTCTTCGTGGATGAAGTTGGTGGTATCCTTGTGGATGTACGCTTCCAGCGCCGCTTCCAACCCCCAGGTGACGACTTTCCGTTCCCGGTACAGTTCGTCATATGCCTGCTGATAGAGGTTTTTCGAAACGGGACTGAGTCGATCGACATCGATGCGATCGAGCATTTTCATCAGCTCATCACCGCTATGAGGTCCGGCCGTCGAAGGAAGGGCCAGGCCCTGGGTGATATACAGCGAAGTGATTATTTGAAATGGTTCGGAGTCCACCGGATAGATCTTCTGCTCTGTCGCAGCACCGAAGATCGGGCTGAATAGAACTCCGATAAGCAATAGGACAAGCCAAAATCGTTTCATTACATAATTCCCCCTACAATCCATATATTTTGTACAGAATACCACATATCGAAGGTTTAAAGGAATATTACTGACTGCCACTTGGAGGGTGATGATTGCAGAAAGAGATCTTTTCTCAGTGACACTGACCGCTGAAGGGACAGTTCTTGCACTTGGAAGAAAGATCGCTGTCACAGTCAGGTTTCTTTTTCGCAGGGGCGATTCGACTCAGGGCGAAGACGATGAGTGCGAGAATGAAGATCGCGACGATGACATTTGCAATGATTTTCATCATATCGGCATCTCACACGATTATAAGAACGATGCACCTCACAAGGAGGGACACGACATACGCGAATCCGAATTGCCAGACGACGGCGAAGAGGAATTTCCGTTTGCTGTCCAATTCTTTGAGCATCGCGGCCATCGCAGCGACGCAGGGGGAAGAAAGCAGAATGAACGTCATGAACGCAAGAGCTCCGGCGGGATCGAAGAAGTTCGTCAATGAGGACGTGCCGATCACCACGCTGAGCGTTGAGACGATCGTTTCTTTCGCCGCGATGCCGGTGAGCAGCGCCACCGCCGCCTGCCAGAACCCGAAGCCGAGCGGAATGAAGATCGGAGCGATGACTCTTCCCATGATCGCGAGCATGCTTTCTTCCGCATCGACCGTCTTGAAGGCGAAGGAGTAGGAGGAAAGCAGGTAGATGAGGATCGAAGCGAGCAGGATGATCGTACCGGCTTTGTAGATGAAACCCAGCGTCCGATCCTTCGTCTGACGCCACACGCTCTTCGGAGAAGGCATCTGATAACGGGGCAGTTCAAGGATGAACGCATTGGTTTCCTTGTGGCGGTCGATCGCCCGGGCGAGAAGACCAGTGGTGATCACGGCCAGAATTCCCATGACGTACATCAAGGGAGCCATATACCACTTGTTCTGGAAGAAGTAGGTGAGCATCAAGGCGAAGATCGGCATCTTCGCTCCACAGGGGATGAACGGAGTCACGATTATTGTAAGCTCCCGCTGTTTCTGGTGCTCGATCGTTCGGGTGCTCATGATCGCTGGGACGGTACAGCCGGTTCCGATGACAAGCGGAATGATCGATTTTCCCGAAAGACCCATCGAACGCATCTGGCGGTCCATGATGAACGCGATTCGGGCCATATATCCGCAGTCTTCGAGAATCGAGAGCAACAGGAAGAGGATGAAAAGCTGAGGAACGAAGGTGAGGACCGCTCCGACTCCCGCGATGATTCCGTCGGAAAGAATCCCGATGAGGAACGGATGGATTTGCCAAGATTCGCCTTTAACGGTTACCCACTCGGCAAGGCTCTCGAAGAACCCCTCCAGGAGGGGGGTGGTTCCCCCTCCGACGACCCCGACGGAAAGGAAGAACACCCCGCTCATGATGAGGATGAAGAGGGGAATCGCCCAGATCCGGTGGGTCGCGATCACGTCGAAGGTGAAGCGCTTCGCTTTCACTTCCTGTCTGACGAGACTTTCCCTAGCGAGTTTTTCCGCCACTTTGTAGCGCTGATCGACGATGATCGATTCGACGTCATCATCATAGAGCTCTTCCAAATGAGCGCGGGTCTCTTCAAGGTAGGTGTTCAGTTCGGGCGGAATCGGGGGCATCGTTTCCAAAAACAGCTCATCGCCTTCCAGAAGTTTGATCGCCGCCCAGCGCATCTGTCTTCCTTGAGGAATATCATGAAGATAGTCATCCTCGATAAGGGTCGTGAGCTTCCGTTCGATTGAGGAGCTGAACAGCGGACAAGGGGGCGTCTGCGGATTGGCGAGCGATTGTTCGATCTGCTCTTTCAGCTCGTCGATTCCCGTTTTTTTGGTAGCTGAAATCTGAACCACCGGAGTACCAAACATCTGGCTGAGTCGTTTCGTATCGATGGCGATCCCATCCTTGATGAGCAGGTCTTCCATGTTGAGAACCAATAACAGGGGACGACCGAGCTCTGCGAGCTGGGTCGAGAGGTACAGGCTTCGTTCCAAGTTGGTGGCATCGATGACGTCGATGATGAGATCGGGTTGTTCGTCGAGAATATATCGGCGGGAGATTTTTTCTTCGGGGGAGTAGGGGGAAAGCGAATAGATGCCGGGAAGATCGAGAATCTTGTGCCCATTGGTCATCCCTTCCTTCTTTTCAACGGTAACCCCCGGCCAGTTGCCGACATAGGCGGTTGAACCGGTCAGAGCGTTGAACAAAGTGGTCTTCCCACTGTTGGGATTCCCTACGAGAGCGATGGTGTGCATATGCTAAACCAGCTCGATCGAGCGTGCTTCAGCTTTTCTAAGACAGAGGTGGTATCCTCGAACGGCGACCTCCATCGGATCGCCCATGGGGGCCATCTTGATCACTTCGACACCGACACCTTTGGTGAATCCCATATCCATCAATCGCCGTTTCAGCGCTTTGGGCGCGTTAATCGCCTTCACTGAACCTTTCTGACCAACAGCTAATACATCCATCGTGTTCGACATCGTCGTATCCTCACTCATAAGTTAGTCTAAACAAACAATTGTGTCAAGATATATATATAATTTTATTTGTTTATAAAAATGCCCCCTATCCGGGGGCATGACATGCAAAAAAATGGTTATTACTGAGTGGTAACGGTGAAGGCGATGGAGCCTTCATAATCGCCGGCGGTATAGTCTTTGTCAACACCTTTGATCGTCAAGACCAGCTCCTGTGATGTGGTTTCTACGCCTTGCTGACTTACATAGATGTCTGCAGTATTGCCAGTACCGGATGCATCAAAGCCTGCGGTCTGGATCGTCTTTGTCGTCCGGGCAACCTTGGTTTCAAGCATATATGATGGGATAGTATCCATACAGTTTTTTCGCACAAGGGGAGAAGCGGTCGCGGTTACCGTGAGAATGTATGGACAGTTGGTTTCAAAGTGAACATATCCAATGGTTTGGTTCGAAACACCGTTACCCTGCCCATCAAAGAGCGTGGTAACTTTTATCTGTGTCGAGGGTAGCGGAGGTGGATAAACCGATTCTAACATACTCACTAATCGTAGTTCCAAGACTCAGAGTCGCCGTATCTTTCACCTGAGAATCAGCACTGACACCGGCAAGTGCAATCAAGAGAATGGTAAGGAAAACAAGTACTTTTTTTCATGCAATCACCCTTTATACGAAGCATGCTTCGTGTGCAAGTTGGTAAGCTCTTTTCTCGGTTTGGCTACAGTGTGCGAAGCGTCGTTCCTTATATCAATAGTTTTTGTAATTTTTGCTAAAACAAAGTATAGTTTTTAGAGATAGTTTTATAATATATTATAATATATAGAAATAATAATACATACTTTTCTAAAATCAATGACATATGTGATATTCGTAGCAAGAAATTGATGCGTAAATACTTCTCTTTCACGGTTTGTTTGGTGGATTCGATAAATAAATCACCACAAATGAATCGTTTACCCGTATACTGGAAGCATTAGATCTTCCGGAGGTGCTACATGAATAAAAGGGTAGTTGTGTTCGTTTGTCTGTTTGTGTTTGCGCTCGGCGGTGTTATGGCTTACGACAACATGACCACCGTGGGCTTGGATTTCGGTGCATTGACGTATCCCGATAAGGACCCATATAAATTCACGGGTGTGTATGCCGGGTTCTATTCGTACCCCGATCAATTCAGCGCAAGTGGTTTTTTTGCCCAAGCGTCTGCCCAGACGATGGTTTCAGATAGCCAAAATGATTGGTTCACCACCTATCTGATGAACATTCTTCTGGGATACAGCCACCGGTTTGAATTAAGCAAGATGTTCGATCTTGTCGTCAGTGCCGGTCCTTCCTACCAAATGCTTGATTTGGAAGTTAAAACTTTGTGGGGAACAACAACTATTTCTGCATCGATGCTCGGATTCGGTGCAAGCGTCGAAGCGAACTTCCTCCTTTCACCGAAGATGACCATCAATGGTGGGCTGAGCGTTCTTGCCGGAATATACGATCTGCACGACAAGGAAATCGTGGATGATATTCCCGTTACCGCCCGTACCTACATCGGTGTCGGCTTCTGCTTTTAGTACTTCTTCTCACTAAGGGGAATTAATGGTACGATAAGGCATGCAAAGATCCGGTGAAGATTACTTGGAAGCCGTTTTGGCGCTGAGTGAAGAACATGAAAAAGTGCGGACCACCGATGTGGCGCTTCGCCTCGGCGTTTCAAAGCCCAGCGTGACCCGGGCGATGAGGAACCTGAGTGACGGCGGCTACATTGAACAGGAAGCATATGGCGATATCAAATTGACGGAGAAGGGGCGGATCAAAGCCGCCCAGATCTACTTCCGGCATAAGACCATCACCACGTTCCTTCACGAAATCCTCGGAGTGGATCCCGAGGTCGCCGAAGCGGATGCATGCCTCATCGAACATGACATTTCCAATGAAACGATGGAGAAGTTGGCGATCTTCATGCGCAAGCTTGAGGAACAAGGTTGATGTTTGTAAAAGGGTTTTGCTTGGCTTAGCAAAACCCTCCCCGTTAGCACAAAATCCTTCTCTTGTGTGCTTTGAGACAGACCCTTTAAACTTAAAGAAGAAGACTTTAAGGAGGTCTGTAATGAAAAAGAGTGTATTTCTTATTCTGATCATCGCACTTCTTCTTCCCGCTGCAATCTTTGCCGCCGGTACGAAAGATCAAGCTGTCGATGAAACCAAGCCGGTTACCATCAACTACTGGACCCATGACGATGCAGCCCGAACCAAGCTGGAAAATGAGCTGATTGAGAAGTTCCAGGCTGCCAATCCCCACATCACGGTAGAACGGTCGACCCGATCCGCTCAGAAGCAGATCGAGCTGGTCCAGACTGCATTTGCCGCCAATGAGGGACCGGATATGTTCAACCTTCCCATCGAGAACCAGTACGCCTACATCACCAACGGTCGGGTTGCACCAATCGACTATGTGGCAGCCGGTTTCAAGAGCAAACAGGATATGCTGGACAAGTACATGGATGGAATCTTGGACACCGTTACCGTTGACGGCGAAGTCTACGGTCTGCCCCTTGAGCTCACCAACTGGGCGATCTACGTCAACAAGAAAGTGTTTGCTTCCGCCGGTCTTGATGCTGAAAAGGACTATCCGCGAACCTGGGAGCAGATGGCTGACGTTTCCGAAAAACTGGTGATTCGGGATGGCGACATTCTCGTTCGCCGCGGTTTCGACTTCCGCTATCCGTACTACCTGATCATGTTCGTTCCGATGGTCGAGCAGCTCGGCGGCTCCTTGTTGAGCGAAGACGGCAAGAAAGCGATCATCAACGATGACGCTTGGATCAAGGCGTTGACGTTCATGCAGGAGTGGGGACCGCTGGGCCGCAATCTCGGCTCGACGACCTATCAAGCTCCCCGATACCTCTTCAACGCAGACAACAACGATATCGCCATGGCCCACACCGGCTTGTATCAGGAAGGTCGGATGAAGACGGAGAACCCCGCGTTCTTCGAGTCGGATGATTGGATGGTCGTTCCCTTCCCGGTCTTTGAAAATGCAGTGAAGGACGTTGCATCCGCCTACTATGGACACTTCTTCATGGTTAATGCGGACAGCGATCCCGCAGTCCAGAAAGCGACGTGGAAGCTCATCGGTTTCCTTCTTTCCCACGGTGAAGATTACCTGACCCGCGGTGGAAACCTGATTCAGCCGACCAAGGCATTGCTCGCCAGCGACACCTTGAAGAATATGCCCTACAGTGAAGTCTTCATCAACGATATGGCTCGAGCAAACATGGTGTACTACGGATCCGATTCCGCTGAAATCCAGACTCAGATTCGAAACGCGGTTGAAAGCGTCATGCTCAGCGGCGAAAGCCCGCAGAAGGCGCTTGCCACGCTTCGATCCGCCGTTCAGGAAATCATTGACGAACGACGTTAATTCGAACGATCTCAGCCCCCTGCTTGGGGGCTGAGTCTTGTCTTTTTCTCTGTAAGGAACCAATTTGATGGGTACGAAACGATATAAAGGAATTGAAAAGAAACAGGCGCGTTGGGGGATTGCCTTTGTCGTTCCCGCCCTCATCTTCTTTTCCGTCTTCAATTTTTATCCAATTCTCAACGCATTCTATACGAGCTTTTACGATCGCCGGGCTTTAAGCAAGCTCAAACCCAAATTTATCGGCCTCGCCAACTATGTTCGCCTTTTTGACCCCGCCCGGGCTGACAACCCGCTCTCTTTCTATAACAGCCTGAAGGCGACGCTTACCTTCACCGTGGGAACGTTCATTCCCCTTCTGATAATCAGCCTTTTATTGGCGATATTGATCAGCAACTTGAGCTCCAATAGAGCGAAACGCTTTTTACAAATTTCATACTATACCCCGGCAATTCTCTCTTCAGTGGTTGCCGCCACGATTTGGATGTTGATCTTTGACCCCAGGGGTCTAGGCAACCAATGGATGAACCTGATCCTCAACACCCCCGGAGTCGACCATAAGTGGAAGACCGACCCCATGATGCTCCAAATCTCAACGATGCTTGTCTACTTCTGGAAGTATATCGGCTATTTCGTCATCCTGTTCATAATCGGGCTGGCGACGATTCCTTCAACGATCTATGAAGCGGCTACGATCGACGGTGCGAACAAGAACCAGACGTTCTGGCGAATCACCCTTCCGCTTTTGAGACCGACCGTGGTGCTTGTTTCCATCATGGCGATGCTGCAGTGTCTGAAGACGTTCAGCACCCAGTACATGTTCTACACCAACGGCTCGACCCGAGCTCCGATCAACGTCATCACCTTCAACATCTATATCACCGGAATCCAGGATCAATACCTGGGTCGGGCAAGTGCGATGAGCGTCGTCCTCTTCGTGTTGATGCTCGTCCTGACGCTCTTCCAGTTCCGAACCACCAAGAGCGGTGAAAATATCGATTATTAGGAGCGCAAGATGCAGATACAGCGAACATATAACCCGATCAACCTGCTCATCTATGCATTCCTGCTGGTGATGCTCTTCTTTACCATGACCCCGATCATCTTCATGATCACCGCCTCGATGATGACGAAGAATCAGATTCTTCGAATGCCGTTCAACTGGATACCCGAATCGCTTAACTGGATCAACTTCAAGCGGGCGATCGTCGGTCTGGATGAAAACTATATCTTCCTCCGCAACATCCTGAACTCCCTGATCGTTTCCGTCACCGTCGCAATCACCACCGTCCTTCTCGGCAGTCTCACCGGGTACGGTCTCGCTAAATTCAGATTCCGAGGACGAAACGCCATCTTCATCATGATCATGGCCACGATGATGATTCCCTTTGAAGCGATCATGATTCCGCTGTACATGGTGGTGATGAAGCTGAGAATTCAAAACACCTATGTGGGCTTGATTCTTCCTTTTCTCGTCAGCGCCTTCGGAATCTTCCAGATGCGCCAGTATCTCTCGACCTTCCCGACGGAGTTCCTTGATGCGGCCCGAGTGGACGGAATGAGTGAATTGGGAATCTATTGGCGGATCGTTCTTCCGAACGCCAAGCCGGTCATAGCCACACTATCGATCCTGGCGTTCCGCTCACAGTGGGATAACCTCCTCTGGCCGCTCCTGGTCAGCCAGAGGGATAAGATGAAAACGATCCCTCAGTATATAACGGCCTTCGCCGCCGAGCGGAATACCGATGAAGGAGCGATGATGGCTGCCGCGTTGATTGCCTCGATTCCGATGTTCGTCCTCTTCATGAGCCTCACGAAATACTTCATCGGCGGATCGGCGGTCTACGAATCACGCAAGGGTTAAGCGAGTGAACAACAATTCCATCGTCAGCAAAAACACGAAGGTGTTTCTCTTCGACATGGGCAACGTCGTCGTCAAAGGGATAGGAATCAGTGAAAAGATCGCCGAACGCCTGGACGTTCCCCACGATCAGTTCGAGTTGGATTACCACCATTGGATCTATCCCTTGATGGAAGGGGAGGTCAGTGCCGAGCAGTATTGGAGGCATGCCGAAAAGGTGTTCGGCAAACCGATAGAAGAAGACCTTATGGCCACCTGCTTCACCCCGTATCTGAACATCGAAGTGGTCAGCACGATCACAAGGCTGAGGGGGCTGGGGTATAGGGTGGCGTGTGCTTCCAATACCTATGCATCCCACTGGGCGATCCTGCGTGAAATGGATGCGCTGGCCCTCTTCGACGCCCTCTATCCCTCCCATGAAATAGGGCTTTCCAAGCCGGCTCACGCATACTTTCAGCATATTCTTGAAGCGGAAGGCGTCATGGCGAGCCAAGCGTACTTCATCGATGACTCGATCGAGCACATCGAAAGCGCCCGAAGCCTGGGAATCCCTACGCTGCACTACAGCGGCGAGCATGCCTCGCGTGAGCTTAAGCGAGTGTTTGAACCCTTATTGGGGTGAGCCCAAGGCGTCTCGGAACTGCGTCGGGGTCTTGCCTAGAAAGCGTTTGAAGATCTTTGCGTAGTATCCGGGGGTGGGAAAACCGCAACTGGTTGCAATCTCGGCGATATTCTTTTTCGGATTGCTCATCACTTCGACGCTTTTATTGATTCGATAGGCGTTGAGGTATTGGAGAAAGTTGAGACCCGTAACTTCCTTGAAGAGTCGGGAGAGATGGCTTTCGCTGACTCCCAGATGATTGGCCGCCTCCTGCAATCCCACCGATTGGCTGTAGTTGTCAACGATGAAGGAGACCGCCGAATCAATTACATGATTCTTAAAGTGCTTGGGAAGAGTGATGGAATGATCGTGCTCCCTATGACGCCGGTTGATCTGCTCCACATCTCGATCTTCCTCCTGGATCTTCTGCACCAACGAAGTGAGCGCCTCTTCAAGCTCTTCATCGCTGGCGGGTTTCAAAAGATAGTCGAACACTCCGAGGCGGATCGCCTGTTTCATATAGGTGAAATCGGTATGACCGGTCAGGATGATCGCATGGTCCACCGGGCAGGAAGCGAGCATCGCCAGCCCATCCTGAGCGGGGAGGCGGATGTCGGTAATGACGATGTCCGGCTCCAATGCTTTGATAAGTCGTTCACCTTCCGCCCCGTCGGCGGCGACTCCCACCAACTTTAAACCCAAGGCCTTCCACCGAATCGATGAAATGATCTCTTGGCGGACAAGCTCTTCGTCCTCAACGAACACGACGGTGTATGCCACGACTTATCTCCTTCCTATGGGCAGGCCGATGCGAACGATCGTTCCTTTCCCCACCGTTGAATCGATCGAAAACTCAAGCTCGTTCTGGTATGCGAGCGAAAGTCTCCTATATACATTGTATACCCCAACGTGCGTCGAATTGGCAAGTTCGTTGAGGTCCCTGGGCAGCGTCGTCCGGTCAAACCCGACTCCATTGTCCTCGATCGTGATCTGAATCTGGCGTCCGACGGCTTCCACCCGAACCGCGAGGAACCAATTGCCCACTTTGGGTTCAAGACCGTGGATGATCGCATTTTCAACCAGCGGCTGGATGACGAGCTTCGGAGTCTTGATGTGGGCGCACGTCGGATCGAGGTGGATCGAGGTGACGAGCTTCTCTCCGTAGCGAAGTTTTTGAATCGTCAGGTAGGAATCGATCAGGGCGATTGAATCGGCGAGAGTCGCCTCGCTTTCATGGCTGTCGATCGTCGAGCGGAGCAGCTTTCCCAATTTCACGGTGATCGTATAGATCTCTTCCTGGTTGTTGATTCTGGCCAGCGCCTTGATCGTATTGAGAGTATTGAAGAGGAAGAGGGGATTCATCTGGCTCTCCAACGCTTTGCGCTCCGCTTCGCTGAGCTTCTTCTGCTCCTCGCGGGTTTGTTCAAGGAGCATCCTGATCTGATCGATCATCACGTTGTAGGAGTTTTCAAGCTGAGCAAATTCGGTGATCTTCGATTTGACCGGCCGGGTTTGGAGGTTCGAGCGATCGACCCGATCCATTCGCATGGCCAGAGAGGCGATTGGACGGGCGATCGAGCGCGAGAAGAGGAAGCTGAAAATCATCGCAAGAGCGACGCCGATGATGAGCATTCCGGTGAAGATCAGATACCACCTCGAGATGTTTCGGCTGAGAAATACCGTGCTGAGCGTTCCCGCCAGATAGAGGTTGGTGTTTGCCACCGGAGCCACGGCGATGACCGTCGAACCGATCTGCTCGGCCCTGGGAGTGTAATCTCCTTTCAAGGAAAGCAACGGGGGGAACTTGTCAAAAGAGCCGTGCATATCGGTATGAATCAAGCTGGTCGCATGGAACTCCTTTTGATCGATCAGGTAGAGATCGCTGAAAAACCGCTCGATATTGATTCCGGTGCTGAGCGCCTCGCCAAAGAGGTCGATCACCAGATACCCGAGATTGGTTCCTTCATTGTCGTAGATTCTTCTGAGAATCGAAGCGACCACCTGCCGTCCGTTTTCAGAAGTACGGTGGCCCCTGGTCGTGATCAAGCTGGCGGTCTGGGAGAGGTTGAGATTCTGGGCGATGACATTGTTCAATTCACTGGTGGAGGTGTGATACCGAAGATCGAACAGTTTAGGAAAGACGTGGGTTGAAAGACGAATTCGTCCCGTATTGGAAACAAGGTTCGCGCTGGCGAGGTAGGTGTCCCCTTTCATCACGCTGAAGAGAAGGGGATAGACTTCGTGGATGACCTGGTTGAGGAACTCCGGCGAGTCGTGTCTCATCACCTCGACGATCAGTTCATCGGTGGAGAGAAGATATGCTTTGTGGCGGTATTCCTCCAAGACATTGCCGACGGCCAGGGCGTCGCGGCGGATCGCTCCGAGGCTTTGCTCGGAAAGATACCTGCTCTGACTTTTGTCTCCACGGAACACATAGTACCCGCTGAAAATCAATAACGGAAGCAGCAATACGATGAGAAAGTAGGTTAACAAGCGTACGAAGAGGGTACGACTCCGATTGGCCATGAACAAAGTGTACCGGCAAACTTCTTTACGAACAATAGGAAGAAATGTTCGCATATTGCGTGTATAAAGATGCTATTTTTGAATAATGGGTTGACAGAGAGGGCGGAAGAGAGGTACAAACACTCAACACCTGCAGTTGCAGGAATAAGGAGAGGAGTGTGAACGGCACCTTGAAGATCCAGGTTACCCGAGCCAAAGAGCTTGCCAGGACAAGCTCAAACCTTTTCATCTCCGCTCTCATTATTCTAGTACTTATTATTCTCTGACCACGGCTGCAGAATATCTGCATCGTCCGTGGAAGACCCCCCCTACCAAGGGAGGTCCTTTTTTATATCCGGCGTGTTGAGGAGGGAGGCACGATGAGCAAACGAGAAAAACGCTACACCTTGGCGATCTTGGTGAACAACAATCCCGGAGTGCTGATGCGGGTCGTCTCGCTCTTCAGTCGAAGGGGATACAACATCGACAGCCTCTCCGTCGGCGAAACGGAGGATGAGCGCCTCAGCCGGATAACGATCGTCGTCCCGGGAGATCGAGCGGTCGTCGAGCAGATCAAGAAGCAGGTCGCCAAGCTGTACGATGTCATTCAGGTATATGAGATGACTCGCACCGCCAGCCTGCAGCGCGAATTGATCATGATCAAAGTCATGGCTTCGGTGGCAAGCCGAACGGAGGTCGTTGAACTCGCCCAGATCTTCAAGGCGAAAATCATCGATGTGACGAATACCACCGTCAGCCTGGAGATGACCGGCACGCTCGATAAGATCGATTCCTTTTTGAACCTGATCAGTCCCTATGGAATCGTCGAGTTGGCCCGAACCGGAATTACAGCCTTGGAGCGCGGAAGCCGCGCCCTGAGTTCGATAGGATTTGATGAAATACAAACGGGAGAAGAGTGATGAGCAAGATGTATTATGACCAAGATGCGGATCTTACGTTGCTGGAAGGCAAAAAAGTAGCAATTATCGGATATGGCAGCCAGGGACACGCCCACGCTTTGAATCTTCATGAAAGCGGTGTTGACGTGGTGGTCGGGCTGTACGAGGGCTCAAAGAGCTGGAACCTCGCCAAAGAAGCCGGACTCGAGGTCATGACGGCAAGCGACGCCGCAAAAGCCGCTTCCGTCATTATGATGCTCCTGCCGGACGAGAAACAGGCGAAGATCTATCGCGAGTCGATCGCTCCGTATCTGAAAAAGGGAGACTACCTCGCCTTTGCTCACGGCTTCAACATCCATTTCGGACAGATCGCCCCCCCGGAGGATGTGAACGTCATCATGGTCGCCCCCAAGGGCCCGGGGCACACCGTTCGCAGCCAATTCCAGGAGGGCAAGGGTGTTCCTTCCCTGATCGCCGTCCACCAGAATCCGAGCGGGGATTCCAAAGAGATCGCCCTTGCGTATGCCAAAGGCCTCGGAGCGGGGCGGGCCGGAATCTTTGAAACGTCCTTCAAAGAAGAGACGGAAACCGATCTCTTCGGCGAACAGACGGTGCTTTGCGGTGGAATCACGGCTCTGATGAAGGCAGGCTTTGACACGCTGGTCGAAGCTGGGTATCAGCCGGAGATGGCGTACTTCGAATGTGTGCATGAGATGAAACTAATCGTCGACCTGATCTATCAGGGCGGTCTTTCCTACATGCGCTACTCGATCAGCGATACCGCCGAGTATGGCGATTACTCTACGGGAAGCAAGATCATCACCGATGAAACGAAGAAGGTGATGAAGGACGTGTTGAGGGATATCCAGGAAGGAACGTTCGCCCGTACATGGCTCTTGGAGAACCAGGTGGGCCGACCGTACTTCAACGCTCGAAGAAGGATGGAGAGCGAAACCCTCTTGGAGAAGACCGGAGCGAAACTCCGTTCCTTGATGAGTTGGCTCAAACGTTAAAGGAGGCCGGAATGCAGAAGGAGCGAATCCATATCTTTGACACCACGTTGCGCGACGGTGAACAAGCCCCCGGCTATTCGATGAACCTTGATGAAAAGATTCGAATGGCGCTGCAGCTTGAAGCCCTCGGCGTCGATGTTATCGAGGCGGGATTCGCGATCGCCAGCGAAGGCGATTTCGAATCGATCAAGGCAGTGTGCGAACACGTGAAGAAACCGATCATCGCATCGCTGAGCCGTTCCCTCGAGAAAGATATCGATGCCTCCTATGAAGCGATCAGAGGCGCCGAGCGAGGGCGAATCCACCTCTTTTTGGCGACCAGCGACCTTCACTTGAAATACAAGCTCCGAATGAGCCGTGAGGAGGTTCTCGACCGCTCGACGAAGATGGTCGCCTATGCCCGCAACAAGATCGACGATGTGCAGTTTTCCCTGGAGGATGCGACCCGGACGGACCTCGATTACCTCTGCGCCGTGGTCGAAGCGGTGATCAACGCCGGCGCGAATGTCGTGAACCTGCCCGATACGGTCGGCTATGCTTCAACGGGCGATCTTCACCGAATGGTCGATACGGTGATGAATCGTGTTCCCAACGCCGATAAAGCGATCATCGCCGTCCACTGCCACAACGACCTCGGCATGGGGGTGGCGAACACCTTGGCCGGGTTGAACGCCGGAGCACGACAGGCGGAGGTAACCATATGCGGAATCGGCGAACGGGCGGGCAACGCCGCGTTGGAAGAGGTGGTGATGAACCTCAAGACGAGGGGTGATATCTACCCATTCGAGACCAACATCAACACGGAGCAGATCACTCAATCCGCCCGGGTGCTGAAGCAGATCACCGGAGTGAAGATCCACCCCTCGAAAGCGATCGGCGGTTCCAATGCGTTCGCCCATGAAAGCGGAATCCACCAGCATGGAATGATGGCCAACAGCCTGACCTATGAGATCATGACTCCCGAAAGCGTCGGGGTGAAGAAGACAAGTCTCGTTCTCGGCAAGCACAGCGGTCAACACGCCTTCGAACAGCGTCTCGGCGAACTCGGTTACTCCTTCACCAAAGAGGAGCTTTCACGCCTCTTCAGCGAATTCAAGAACCTCGCCGATCGAAAGAAGAACGTTGAAGAACGCGATCTCATCGCCTTGGTCGAATCGGCGTACCAAGGAGCCCCGACAATCTGGGAGCTCGATTCCTTCGTCGTCAACAGCGGAAATCTCATCACCTCGACGGCGTGCGTCACGTTGAAGAAGGACGATGAAAAACACCAGGAGGTCGCTTGGGGAACCGGACCGGTCTACGCGGCTCTCAGAGCGGTGGAAAAGATCGTCGACCATCCGTTCAGCTTGGAAGATTATACGCTTCAGGCGGTTACCGAACATCGGGACGCCCTCGGCGAGGTGTTCGTCAAGCTTCGAGATGAGCGGGGAACGTACCGCGGACGGGGTGTATCGACGGATGTGATCGAAGCCTCGATCCTTTCATGCCTCGCGGCGATCAACAAGATGGTCGACGGCGCTCCGGCCAAGCAGGAACACCCCTTCAAACCGACCAATGATCATTCCTTTGAAAATGACATGCTTATGAACAACAGCGATAAAAGGAGATTCATGTGAAGGTAACGATCTTTGACTCCACTCTCCGCGACGGAAGCCAAGGCGAAGGAATCAGTTTCTCCGTTGAAGACAAGCTGAAAGTGGTTCGAGCCTTGGATACTCTGGGAATCGACTTCATCGAAGCGGGGAATCCCGGTTCCAATCCGAAGGACCTGGAGTTCTTTGAGCGCGCTCGGACATTGGAGCTGAAGCATGCCAAGATTGTCGCCTTCGGGTCGACGCGAAGAAAAGAGATCGAAGCGAAGGACGATCCGAACCTCCGGTCCCTGATCGGCGCCGGGACGAAGATCGTTTCGATCTTCGGCAAAAGCTGGGACTTCCATGTAACCGATATTCTTCGGACCACGCCGGAGGAAAACCTTGCGATGATCGAGGACTCGGTCCGCTTCTGCCGTGATGCGGGAGTGGAGGTCTTCTTCGATGCGGAGCACTACTACGACGGGTATCTTGCCGATAGGGAGTATGCCCTCGAAACCCTCAGAGCGGCGCTCAGGGGGGGAGCCTCCACGCTGGTTCTCTGCGAGACCCGGGGCGGGATCATTCCTTCCGAGTTTGAGCGGATTACCAAGGAGACGATGGCGGCGATTCCGGGCGCCCAGTGGGCGGTTCACGCCCACGAT
>JAAYQW010000021.1 GCA_012519115.1 Spirochaetales bacterium | reverse complement strand
GTTTCATCCTGCACAAGAAGCTCATTGAAACAACAAAGCCCTTTCCGTTTTACATCGTGTCCGTACCAGCCCATCGGAAGATATCCCCGCTTCAGCGGCAATTCCTGTTCTTCGATCATTTCGGTGGAAGAGCTCCCCTTTTGAACCAGAGCGGAATAGAGTTCGCTCGTCTCTTCGGGTGTGATTCCCCCTGTGGACAGCTGATCTAAATTCAACAGGGCCAATGCAAACGCCCGATCGCTTTCAATCACCCTCTTGATCGTCGAATACAGCTTGGGAAACGATACCTCCTTGTTGGAGTACGCTTCAACGGTTCGACTGATCTCATCATCGATCGGCAGGATGATTCCCCGCTTTCCCAGCTCCTGCATGACGACCGGCTCCTTGAAATAGGTTTTTCCGATGCACGGATCGTGGGCGGATATCATCAACGTATCGAGAAAACAGAGGTTCATCGATCCTATATATGCGGGGCTGAAGATCTGGTTGGTGCAGAAGAGCGTGCGCGAACGTTTTTGATAGCGCTTGCGCATATACGTCGTCGTCTGCTCGATTTGATACGCCCGGTCTTTCGGAGCCAAGAGAGATGGAATGCTTTGGGAAAACGTGTGCGAGAGCAGTTCAAGCTTTTCATTTCGACAGAGATCGGTGAGAAGCAAATTCACCGAAGGATGGTTTTTCTCCAAGAACTCCATGAACGGAACGGAGAGCGCAAGTTGAAACACCACGTTCTCGCTTCGGTTGAGTTCGGTCAGCAGTGGAAGCAACACCGCTTCCAGCGCCCTTGTGAAGAGAGGCGCCGGGAGACCGTGAGCAAGTTGAATATATCCACCGATCAATCGTTTCATCCGCTATAGCTTGATTATACACTTGGCGGGACACGCCTCGGCGGCATCTGCGATCTGGCTGTGTTCAGCCAGCTGGTTGAACGACGCCAAAAAGCGATCCACCGTACATCCCGACTCAGGATACTTGGTTTCACATATCTTACATCCAATACACCCGACAGTACAGTATTTCCTCACCTTTCCTCCGGGGTCATGGTTATTGCATTCGATTGCGTATTCATCATCCTCTCCGATCATCTGCATCGCACCGGTGGGACACACCAGAACACACTTTTCACAGCTGATGCATTTATCTTCATCGACGATGATATACCCTTCTTCATTCTTGGAGATTGCGCCGGTCGGACATACCTGGATGCAGGAGCCGAAGCGCAGGCAGGATGATTTGCACGTATCAGCGCCGCCAAGCAGCAACGCCGCCGCATTACAATCTTCAAGACCCTCATACCGGTAATCGCGCCTGGTGGCATCGAGATTACCCCGACACATCACATGAGCGACCATTTTTCTGAAATCACCAGACGAATCGACTTTAAGACCCATGATTTCACTCATCTTTTCGACGAGCGAGGGACCGCCGGGAGTACACAACCCCAATTCCGCCTCTCCGCTGGCGACCGCCGCGGCATAGGCGTTGCACCCGGCGTATCCGCATACCCCGCAGTTCGCTCCGGGCATGATCGGCTCGAGGGCAAGAACTTTCGGGTCTTTTTCAATCGCAAGCTTCTTTTCCGCATACGAGAGACCATATCCAAAGATGCCGCCCAGGACGGCTACAATTACTACTGCTAGAAGAATATTCACGGAAGCCCCCCTATACCAAGTGCAGGTTCGTCAACAGTGATTTGTCGAACGCCATGAACGCAAGCGCCATGAGCCCGGCGCTGATGAAGGCGATCGGCATCCCGCGGTACGCTTTTCGTACCGGATGCAGATCAAGACGCTCACGGATATTGCTCATCAATACGATCGCCAACGTGAAGCCCAGTCCGGCAGCCAACCCGGCAGTGAACGATTCCATCACGTTGTAGTCGTTCGTGATATTGATGATCGCGATACCCAGCACCGCACAGTTCGTCGTAATCAGCGGAAGGTAAATCCCCAGAGCCTTATAGAGGGCGGGGCTCACCTTCTGAATGACCATCTCCAAAAGCTGAACCAGGGTGGCGATCACCAGAATGAACGTCAATGTCTGGAGATAGGCAAGATCAAAGGGAACCAACAGAAAATGGTAAATCGCCCATGTGACTACCGAGGCAACCGTAGTTACAAAGGTAACACCCGCCCCCATTCCGATCGCATTCTCGCTGTCCTTTGAAACCCCGATGAAGGGACAAAGACCCAAGAACTGAACCAGAATGAAGTTGTTGATGAAAATAAAGGTGATTAAAATTGCAATATAACTCATATCAGTCCACCTTCCTCATAGCCTTCCAGTCAAAGAACGCTTTCAAGAAACCCATCAACAGAAGAGCTCCCGGAGCGAGCGCCACAACCCTGAAGGGATTATCGATCAGCCACGGCACTTCAAGCACTCCGTCAAAGGAGCCGATGGGGAACAAGGTGATCGTACCGGCTCCGAGAACTTCACGAATCAGAGCGATCAACGTCAAGCTCAAAGTGAATCCGATCGACATACCGATCGCATCAAGAGCGGAATCGATGACGGTGTTGCTTGACGCGAACGCTTCCGCCCGACCGAGGATGATGCAGTTTACGACGATCAGGGGAAGATAGACGCCCAACGCGGCATAGACCGCCGGAGCGAAGGCGTGCATGAACAGCTCGATAATCGTAACCAGCGAGGCGATGATGACGATATACGCCGGGATGTGAATTGAATCAGGAATGAAGTTTCTCAGCGCACTGATGATGATGTTTGAGAAAAGGAGCACAAAAAACACTCCCGCGCTCATTCCGATCGCGTTGGAGACCTGGGTGGAGACTCCGAGGGTTGGACACAAGCCGAGCACGATGATAAAAACCGGGTTTTCTTTAAAGATTCCCTTTGTCAATTCTTTGATGTTCATCATTTGCCTCCCAACTCGTTCACATAGCGCGATCCCGCTTCAAGCGCTTTTCCGATCGCGGCGAACGTCACCGTCGAGCCGCTGACCGCCTGAGCATCGCTCGCGCTTAACATATTCTTATTTGTCGGAACCTCGCTCCCCGCACCGGTTCCTTCATACTTTGCCATATACCCTGCATTTTCAGCTTTCTTTCCGAGACCGGGCGTCTCGTTGTGAGAAAGCAGCTGAACACGGAGAATCTCTCCGTCCGGTTTGTAGGAAGCTACCAACGCCATCTCGCCGCCGTAGCCTGCACCTTTGAGACCGAGAATATATCCCACCGTTTGTCCGCCGTCCTTCAGGTCGGTTACGAAGGTAACCGAGCGATCGCCGACGATATCCTCCTGGACTCCGATTTCATACCCCATGCTTACCGCTTTAAGCGCTGCAAGTCGATTTTCTTCTTCCTGCACTTCGATGACCGGAGCGGTGATCGAATTGGTAAGCGCAAGGGCTGCGGTGCTGATCGCACAGATTGATAAAAGGATCAGTGCATACTTGATGTTCTTTTTCATGCCACTGCCTCCTTTTTCGCAAAGAGTTTCTTATCACCGAACTTTCTCGGTCGAATATAGCGATCGATCGTCGGGGTGATGATATTCATCATAAGAATCGAAACGCTGACCGCTTCGGGCATCGAGCCGAATGTTCTGAAAAGGAAGGTGAAGAATCCGCAACCGATGCCGAAGACCGCCTTGCCCTTGGAAGAAAGCGGGCTTGTTACGTAGTCGGTCGCCATGAACAGGGCACCGAACATCAGACCGCCACTGAGCATCGACGGGAAAAAAGCCCCATGAAACATCCCCAAACCGGCAGGAAGCCCGCCAAAAATCCATGTAAGCACGGCACTGCTGAGGAGATAGGTAACGGGAATATGCCAGGTGATGATCTTTCGAATCAGCAAGTAGATGCCACCGATCAACAAGAGGATCGAACTGACTTCACCGATTGAACCGGCGATATTTCCCAAAAAGGAGTCAATCGTGTATGCGTTGATTCCAAGAACAGCGCACAGTTTCCGGGCAAGCTCCGTTGCCGGGTATCCGGCTTGAGCGAGCAGCTCATTGGAAGTCATCCCGCTTGAACCGGAGGCTATCGCCGTCTTCACAAACCCGAGCGGGGTCGCTCCGCCGAGAGCATCGGGCATCGCCTTCAAGAGCGTTCGAGGAGTCGTGAAACTGCTCATGTACGTAGTGAAGCTGAAAAAGACGAAAATCCGACCGCTGAGGGCGGGATTTGCCCAGTTCGCACCGAGGCCGCCGAACGTCCACTTGGCGACAAAGATCGCGAAGATGGAGGCGACGATCGGAATAAACAGCGGAACTGAAGGCGTCATGTTCAATCCGACCAACAGACCTGTCAGAAATGCCGATCCATCCCAAATGGTGCACTCCTTGCTGAGCTTGCCGAGCAGGAATTCCGCCAATACCGCACTGCCGATGGAAACCAGAATAATCACGAGGCTGTAAAGCCCGAAAAGGTAGATTCCCCATAACGTTGCCGGCACCAAGGCAAGCGACACATGCCACATGATGTTGGCGGTTGAACTCTTATCGTGCAGATGCGGTGATGAGGATACGATCATCAGAGGTTGTTCAGTCATTATTTCTTCCTCCCCATCTTCTTGCCGGTCTTGAAGGTATGAACAAGCGGCAGGTGAGCGGGACAGACATAGGAGCAGCTTCCACACTCTTTACAATCCAGCAAACTCAAGGAATTCATCGCCACTTCATAGTTGAGGTTGGTGATGTGCTTATACAGCAGCGTGGGCATCAGCCCGATCGGACAGGCATCGACGCACTTTCCGCAGCTGATGCAGGGTGTTCGGCGAACCTTCTTTCTTGCATGAAGCGCCAAGATTCCGCTGGAGCCTTTCGTTACCGGAGTTTCCGTATCAAAAAAGGCGAAGCCCATCATCGGTCCACCGCTGACAAGCTTTTCAACATCGCCCTGAAGCCCGCCGCAGAACTCAAGCAGATCGCTTACTTTCGTTCCGATCGGAGCGAGAATATTCTTTGGATTGACAATCCCCTCCCCCGTTACGCTGATGATTCGTTCATAGAGGGATTTTTTATAGACGATCGCTTCATAGATCGCATAACAGGTTCCGATGTTGGAAACGACCGCTCCCACATCAAGCGGCAGTTTTCCCGAGGGTATTTCCCGGTTGATCGCAGCTTTGAGCAGTTGCTTTTCATCACCCTGCGGATATTTCACTTTCAGACCGACGACCTCGATCGGCCATCCTTTTTCTTTGACTATCTCTTTGAGGTGATCGATCGCATCCTGTTTATTCAGCTCGACACCGACGATGATCTTTTCCGCTTCGAGAATCTTCGCAGCGATAAGGATTCCTTCAAGCGTCTCTTTTCCCTTCTCCATCATCAGGCGATAGTCGCTGGTCAGATAGGGCTCACACTCAACCCCGTTCACCACGAAGTATTCCACTTTTTTGTCACGGGGAACGGTAAACTTCACATGAGCGGGAAATGTCGCTCCGCCCAGTCCTACGATTCCATGTTCTTTGATGGAGGCGAAAAGCTCTTCCTTCTTGAGCTTCCTCCAATCGATCGGCTTGGATGCATCTCCCGGCTGCTTCTCATCGACCGTGATCACAAACGCATCACATTGAACGGAATTCGGCAGCGTCACCGTTTTGATCTCTTTGATCGTGCCATTGACCGGTGAGTGGACATCAGCACTGATGAAGCCGACGGATTCACCGATCTTCTCCCCTCGTTCAACCGTGTCACCCTTCGCTTTGAGGGGTTTTGCAGGGGCACCCATATGCTGGGAGAGAGCTACCACCAGCTCGCTCGGCAACGGGAGGCGTACAATTTCCTGCTCACGGCTGAATACCTTATGGTCAGGCGGGTGAACTCCACCCTTTCTGAACGTAGGTACTGCATGCATATGAAACGCTCCTTATCGTAAATCTGGTACGGATGTATGTTCTGTCTGATGCTTTTATGCAAATACTGTTCTATTGTACAGGAATTTCAGTATAATGGAAACCATGAATCGTATTTTTAAATACGCGTTTTGGAAACTCAAACGAACGAAGGTCTACGCTCTTGTCGGTAAAAGCGGTACGGGCAAATCGTTTCGTTCCAAAATACTTGCAGAGCGATACCATATCGACTACATCATCGATGACGGCCTCCTCATCAAAGGAGACCGGATCATCGCCGGAAAATCCGCCAAGCGGGAGGAGCATATCCTCGCGGCGGTCCGAACCGCCGTCTTCGGCGATGAAGACCATTACCTTGAGGTCCTTACCGCGCTCAAGAAAGAAAAAGTCCATAGGATCCTGATCATCGGCACCAGTGAAAAAATGGTGTACAAGATCGCCGAGCGCCTGGAGCTT
>JAAYQW010000020.1 GCA_012519115.1 Spirochaetales bacterium | reverse complement strand
TTTAAAAAACATATGACAAGGCAACGAAAATAGTAGGCGTTCTCGCACACAGGACCGCTTTACAGGCATACCCGGGAGATAAAAGTAGGGTGCCAATGCTATGAAAAACGGCTTCGGCACCCTAAAATTAAAGGAGGAGTATGAAAAAAACTGTTGCTCTGTACACTTCATAGTATGCAACAACTATGCCAAGAAAAACCGCATTTTCTGCCGTTATTCGAGGATTTTTCTTCTCTTTGGTGTGAAAGGGATGTATTTTGGTTGCTTGCTGTGCAAAAATTGCTCAATTGACGATGGATTATCCTATCGATACATTAACGGTATGAAGAAACCCACCATGCTGAACCGTCGCTTTAGGGAAACCGGCTACCGGCGCTTTGCGATCAAGATTATCGTATTCAATATTCTCGTCTTTTTGGTTACCAACCATCTTTGGCCAAAAGGGTTTTACTACCTGGCGATGATTCCGACCTTCGTCCGACACGGGTATTTCTATCAAGTCTTTTCCTATATGTTCGTCCATGGGTCGTTCAACCATCTCCTCTTCAATATGCTCAGCTTGTTGATTTTTGGGACGATGGTGGAAAAACGAATCGGCAGCAAGGAGTTTCTGCTCTTTTATCTGCTTACCGGACTGTTCAGCGGAATCATATCTTTTGTCAGTTACTACCTGGGCGGAATGAACGTCGTTCTTGTCGGAGCGAGCGGAGCGATCTACGGCGTGCTCCTGCTCTTTGCGGTGTTCTTTCCTTATTCAGTGATCTTCGTCTTTGGAATTATTCCGGTCCGCGCTCCGATCCTGATCATCATCTATGCGTTGATCGAACTGTACAGCCAGGTGTTCAGCCGAGGCGGGAACGTCGCTCATTTGACGCATTTGAGCGGATTGGTCTTTGCGTATCTGTACTGCCGCATCCGGATGAGGATCAATCCTCTTGAGGTGTTCAGACGAACGCTTTAGTCGAGGAAGCCGTATTGATCGCGAATCCGGGCATATCCCGGCTTGATCACGTCATAGATAATCTTCAGCCGTTCTTCATGGTGGATGAACGCGCTCTTCATCGCATTGATGGTGATTTTCTCCAAATCTCTGATCGTAAGATTGTAATACTCGACGGCGAGCTCCATCTCCTTGGAGAGCGTCGTATCGCTCATCAGGCGATTATCGACGCATAGGAATACTCGGAAGCGATTACGGAAGAGAATCGGGAAGGGGTGTTCGCCCAAGGAAGCAACCGCCCCGGTTCCGACGTTGGAAGAAAGGCACATCTCCATCGGGATTCTTCGATCGAGGATGTAGTTCGCCAGCGACCCCATCTCAAGAATCTTCGATCCTCCGATCATCATGTCCTCAACAAGGCGCACACCATGACCGATCCGGTGGGAACCGCAGATCTGAACCGCCTGCCAGATCGATTCGATTCCGAACGCCTCGCCGGCGTGGAGGGTGATGTTGAAGTTTTTGGAGCGGATGAACTGGAACGCATCGAGGTGTTTCTTCGGAGGGTTGCCCGCCTCATCACCGGCAAGGTCGAAGCCGACGACGCCGCGATCGGCGAATGCAACCGCCAGTTTGGCCACCTCGAGGCTGATGGCGGGGGCTCTGGTTGCGCATCGCACAGAGAATCAAGCCGATAGGGACACCCGTTTGCCGGGTTCCCTGATCGAGACCGTCCAAGACCGCCTGAACACATTCTTCCATCGTCAAGCCCCCGGCGGTATGAAGAATCGGGGCGAAGCGGATCTCGGCGTAGCAGACATGATCGTCGGCAAGGTCTTCGACCGCTTCGAAGGCGATTCGCTTCAATGCTTCTTTCGTCTGCATCACGCCGGTGGTGACACCGAACGCTTGAAGATAGAGGGTAAGGCTCTTTTGCTTACCGCCTTCGACAAACCAATCGTGCAAGGCTTTGGGATCGGTAGACGGAAGAGCGATTCCATAGTTGTTTGCAAGCTCGATAATAGTTTCGACTCGAACTCCGCCGTCGAGATGATCGTGAAGCTCCACTTTGGGAAGTTGTTTGATGATCGCACCGGTTAACATACTGTATGATACGTCACCTCATGCCCCTTTAGCAAACCCAAGACCTTCACTATGGGAGAATATCGGGTGCTATACAAAAAAATGAAAAGTTGGGATACTGATATCTGTAGGAGGGATGCAATGTCAAAACGAATTGATGCACTCAATCGAAAACTTCTTGTTGCCGCAACATCGGCAAGTAAAGCAAAAGATATCCGGGATCTTCTGAAAGCAGGCGCGGATATCCACGCTCAGAACGACTGGGGCCTTACCCCTATCATGCTGGCTGCCCAGTACAACCCTTCAGTCGTTGTTCTCAAAGCTCTGCTTGATGCAGGAGCGGATATCCATGAAGCTGAGCCGAAGTATCGTTCAAATGCGCTTCATTTGGCGGCAAACCGATCGACGAACGTGAAGGTGATCGAGGCGTTGCTCGAAGCCGGCGCGGACCTGAATGCCCGGAATTACCTTGGTGAAACCCCGCTCATCATCGCCGTGAACACCAATCCTGAAACCAGAATCGTCAGTGCCCTTTTAAAGGCAGGGGCGGATTTCAACGCTCGTGATTATCAGGGACACTCCGTCCTCGAGTACGCACGTGAGGCGAAGCGAACATACATCATCACCCAGCTGAGAAAGCTCGGTGCCCAATAGAGAAACGGGGGCTCGCTCTTTGTTATTTCTCCGGTTTCCACTCCTCAAGATGCATTGAATCGGTGATTTGATTCTCCAACCGTTTGATGAGTACTCTCATCTTGTCGACAAGGGTCGCGAGGTCGAAGCTCAACTGTTCATCCGGGTTGCTTCGAACCTTCACCTCGACCTTGCCTTCTTTCAGGGAACGATTGCCCAAGGTGATTCGAATCGGAAGACCGATCAGGTCCGCATCGGCGAACTTCACTCCCGCCGATTCCTTGCGGTCATCGTACAGAACGGTAATGCCGGCATCGATCAGCGTCCGGTAGATCTTTTCGGCGATCTCCGCATCCTTGACAAGGCTCACGAGGTGAACCTGATACGGGGCGACCGTGATCGGCAGGTTCAATCCGAGCTCGTCGTGGTACTCTTCGGCCAGGCATGCCAAGAGCCGTCCGACCCCGATCCCGTAGCTGCCCATGATGACCGGCTTCTGAATTCCGTTTTCATCCTGGTAGTAGCAGTCCATCGATTCGGAGTAGCGGGTTCCCAGCTGGAAGATGTTTCCGACCTCGACGCCTTTGGATGATTTGAGCGTTCCGCCGCATTCGGAACAGGCATATCCCGACTGGGCGCTTGCGATATCCGCGACGGTGCCGTTCCAGTCGCGGGCGAAGTTGGAATTCAGATAGTGATACCCTTCCTCATTTGCCCCGGCGACGAGGTTGTTGCTTTTGGCGACGGAGTCGTCGGCGATGACGAGGATCTTGTCCTGCCTGATTCCGATGACCGAGCCGTAGCCGGGGACGATGCCCGCTGCAAGGATCTCTTCACTGTGGGCGGATCGGAGGGCGTTGGCTTTCGCGGCATTCTGCAGCTTGTTCTCTTCGATTTCCAAGTCTCCGCGAATGACGCCGACGACCAGTCTCTGTTCCTCTTCGCCATTGGTATCGTCGATGAACGTTCCCACCATGAACACCGCCTTGGCGGTCAGCTTCGTCGAGATCTTCAGATACTCGGCGAGCGCCTCGATCGTGGGACACTCGGGAGTATGGACTTTCTCAAGCTCTTTCATCTCTTCAGCGAAATACTCTTTCCTGAAGGCCGCGACCTGGCGGTTGGCGGTATAGGAACACGCGTCGCATGTGATGATCGTATCCTCGCCGATCGGCGAGAGGTACATGTATTCATGGGAGATCTTTCCCCCCATCATCCCGCTGTCCGCGCCGACGACGATCGTCGACAGTCCGGTGCGGCCGAAGATCTTGAAATAGGCGAGATAGTGGGCGGCGTACTGTTTGTCCAGTCCCGCTTGGTCGGTGTCAAAGGAATAGGAGTCCTTCATCGTGAACTCTCGGACCCGGATCAGGCCGGCGCGCGGCCTGGGATCATCCCGCCATTTCGTCTGAATCTGATAGACGAGCTGGGGCATCCGCTTGTAGCTGTCGATTTCGAAGCGGGCGATGTCGGTAACGACCTCTTCGTGGGTCATCGCAAGCACCATGTCGCGTCCGACACGGTCCTGAAAGCGGCTCATTTCACGGTCGATCGAGTAAAACCGGCCCGTCTCTTTCCAGATGTCGGCGGGGTTGACCACCGGCATGAGGATCTCCTGGCCCCCGATCGCGTCCATCTCTTCACGGATGATCTGCTCGATGTTCTTGACCGAGCTGTAGCCTAATGGGAGAAGGGAAAAGATGCCCGCTCCAAGTTGGCGAATGAACCCGGCTCGCAGCAAGTATTCATATCCTTTGTTGTCCGCTCCGGCGGGTGCTTCGCGCAGGGTCTTTGAAAAGAGTTGTGACATCCTCATCGATAGCTTCTCCTCTACGAAAGGCATTGTACCAAAACGTCTAGGGGTGCTCAAGGAGAACTCTCCATGATATACTCGCATCATGGATATCAGCCGTTTCGAGAACGAACGTAAAAGCGTAGCCGAGTTCATGCGTCGGCTCTACGACCGTCAGCTTACCACCGCCAGCGGGGGTAATATCAGTTTGAGGATCAATGACGATCTGTTCTGCATCACCCCGTCAGCCCTCGACAAGGGGTTGCTGCAAAGTGACCGGATCGCGGTCGTTTCCCTGGATGGAGAAAACTTCACCCCTCATTTGAGACTCTCGATCGAAGCGGATATGCACCGCCTGATTCTTCGAGCCCGGCGTGATGTCAAAACGGTCTTCCATGCTCATCCCACCTACGCGTCGGCGTTCACCGCGATCAGCAAGGATGGAAAACCGGTGATCAACACCCGCCTGCTTGCCGAATCGTACTTCATCCTCGAAGACCCGGTGTTCGTCGAGTACCGGTTGATGGGAACCGATGATCTGGCCCGGTTGACCGCCGAGAAGGCGAAGAGTCACGATGTGCTTCTCCTCGAAAACCATGGAGTGGTGTGCCTGGG
>JAAYQW010000019.1 GCA_012519115.1 Spirochaetales bacterium | reverse complement strand
TCGCGATGGTCTTCCAGGATTACTCCCTGTTTCCCCATATGAACGTGGAACAAAACATCGCCTATCCCCTCAAAAACCTGAAGATGAACAAGCGACGACGAGTCCAAGTGGTCAAAGAGCTCCTCGACCTGGTGAATCTTCAAGGATATGAAAAACGAAAGAGCACCCTGTTAAGCGGCGGTGAACGCCAGCGTGTCGCCTTGGCTCGGGCTTTGGCCTCGGAGCCGAAAGTACTGCTTCTCGATGAACCGCTTTCCGCCCTCGATGCGAAACTGAGAACCCGCTTGAGAGAAGAAATCCGTCGAATCCATGAAGAGACGGGAATCACCACGATCTATGTCACCCACGACCAGGATGAAGCGTTTGCAATCGCCGATCAGGTAATCGTGATGGACCGGGGACGGATCATCCAGCAGGGAAGCCCGCTGGAAATCTATCGAACCCCCAAGACGAAGTTCGTCGCCACCTTCACCGGGGAAGGGACGATCCTTCCCGCCGATGCGTTTGCCCGGACGCTCAGAAATCCCTACCACCTTGACATACCGGCAAAACACCGCAATCCGAAGAACACCTCTCTCTTCTTTCGACCTCACACAAGTCACATCGTGGAGGATGAGGGGGAGGTTCGGCTCCAGTACCTTCCCTTTCTCGCCTTTGATGAGGTGCGTCTGGTTCGGAGTGAATTCCAGGGAACCCATTGGCGGAACAGCTGTGTCTGGGAAGAGCATGAGCTTTTCTGCCACAGCGACCGCAAACCCCAAAAAGAGATCTTTTCCCTGCACGTTGATATCACCGATCTTTCCTACTTTGAAGAATAAGGTTCAGATACCCCAAAAGGGGCATAGCTATTCAAAGGGAAAAGGGTATACTACTTCCATGAAGAAACCGTTGGTTCTTTCACTCCTCCTGCTGCTCACCCTCCCAATCGCCGGCGGCGGTTTCATTACGACGATCTCCTACTCTCCAAGCGTATATCTTTCGATTCCTCATTTCGAGGATGAACTGCCCTTCCGGACCTCGATGAACAATACCTTCATCTTCGAGCCTTTCGGATACGAAACCGAACACTGGTCGGTCGGCACATCGCTGAAAGGAGCGTTCGTCACCCCGTCGTTGCCTTGGGGAAATTATCGAGCTCGCGGCTTCTCTTCGCTCGGTCTTGGCGTGCGCTTCTCCTACGATCTCGATGAACGCTTCGCTCTGTTCGGCAGCGGAGGGATGGCGATCAATCGCTATACCGCGATCGAATGGGCGTTTCTTTCCTTCTGGGCGGAAGCGGGCATTGAATACACGATTCTTGAAACACCGAATACGGAACTGTCGGCGATCCTTCCGATCACCGTCGATCTGAGAAAGGAGATAACCGCCCTATCAATCGGCTTGGGATTACGGTGCTTGTTCGATCCCTACGGAGGAGGTCTGATATGAAAAGACCGATCATCTTCCTCCTTCTTCCAATCCTGTTGCTCGCTTCCTGCGAACTCGTTCAGGATCAGCCGCTACAGGGGAAGGTCTATGGCGTGTTCATCGGATTGGATTATGACAACGCGACCTGGCACGGCGGGGAGGGATTCTTGGAGGGAACCCTCAACGACGCCCGCGAGCTGAAAACAGCGTTTCAGCACGTCGCCGAGCTGGCGGATCTTCAGATGGACTCGTATCTCATGTACCAGGAAGGAGATACTAAGGATCAATCCACGTATGAAATGATCACGGTCGGAGAAACACCAATCCGTTCATACGCGTCGAAAGCGAATCTCGTCTCATTGTTGGGCGCATTGGCGAATATCATTGAAGAAGAGGATTTCTTGATCATCACCTACCATGGTCACGGCGGGGAAGACGTGCTCGTCATGGCCCCCGAGTCTGATGCTGAGGATAACATCGAACTGAAGGTTGCTGAAGAACTATTAAACGCGTTGACACCCGTCAAAGGCCGTAAGCTGGTGATTCTTGATTCCTGCTATAGCGGAATGAGCGTGCCACCGTCCGAATCCTCGGTCAGCCTGATCCGTTCGCCCTCGATCTCCGATTGGTTTAATACGTATTTCAGCGATGGGTCCTATGCGATCCCCCCGGTCACCCTGTTCACCGCGACGGCAGATTCCAAAGCATGGGAATATGAAGTAAAAGTGGGTAGTAATCACATCCATGGCGTCTTCACCCTTGCCCTCTTGGAGGCGCTGGGCGGCTATCATGATGATACATTTCGTATGGGAGATACCATACCGGCTGAGAAAAACGGGGTGGTTACCGTCGATTCGCTCTATGCGTATGTCAAGGAACATCAGAAGCTTCCCCTTCGAACCACGATCTATCGACCGGCCTCGAGGTACCAGCATCCGATGACCAACGGCGGAGCGATGGATTTCATCCTCTTTACGCTTTGATGCGAAATCACCTGTTCCATCCCTTAGGAGGGTATGAAACGGTATGTACTGCTTCTTCTTTCGTTGATGACGCTCGCTTCATGCGAGCTGGCTCCCTTCGAGCCTTCCCACAACGTATATCATCTTGGAATCGGCATCAGCTACCGGGGAACGGATCTTCTGGTCCTCGAAGGCCCGATAAACGATGCGATCGCCCTGAAAAAGAGCTTCCACTCCTTCTTCTTTTCTGAACCGTTCAGCTCCACCCTTCTGCTCCAGCAGGGCAACGAGCTTGGTGCCTACTCGCTCGATGAAGAGAATCTTCCCACCAAAGAACTCGTCATCGAAACGATCGTCCGGACACTGGGAAAAATGAAGCAGAACGATCTGCTCATCATCACCTACAGCGGACATGCGATCGAAGACGGTTCACTCGTCCTGGCGCCGGATCGAAGCGACGGACTACTCCTTGGAGGTGACCTTGATGGAGCCCTGCTCGGGGTGGACGAGCTCACCTCGTTGTTCGATCGGAGCCGGGCGACGATCCTGCTGATCCTCGATTCCTGCTATGCCGGTTCCTTCATCCCCGAGAGCGGCGACGTGTCGATGATCGATTCAGAGAACCGATTCGAAGACCTGTGGGACTCTTACCGCCGGAGCATTGAAAGAAATCCCCGTCTGTTCGTCTTGGCGGCGACCACCGCTGACAACACCAGCAAGGAGCCGAGATTCGGTTCTCCGATTCATGGCTATTTCACCAAAGCGTTATTGGAGGCGTTAAGCACGACAAGCGACCGGGTTACCCTCGATCAGATCTATCAATACATCCATGAACATCAGGGATTCCCTACCGAAGGATCGAACAAGCTCCTCTATCAGCATCCCGTCGTGAGCGGCGGGGCTCTCGACTTGGTCCTCCGCTATTCGATCTCTCCCCGTTCGATCCGTTGAATCTCATCCCGCAGGAGCGCCGCCCGTTCAAACTCCAAGTTCTTTGCCGCTTCGAACATCTCCGTTTCAAGAGCCTTGACATACTTCTTTCGTCCCGTGGCGAGCAGGAGGTTGTATCCGCCCTTGAGGATTTCGATCTCCTGGCTTTGAATCTCCCGGGTCGTCTCCTTCTCGCGTTCAATGATGTCACTGATTGCTTTGATGATCGTCTTGGGGGTAATCCCGTGTTTCTCGTTGTAGGCGAGCTGCGCCTCGCGGCGGCGCTCGGTTTCTCTGATCGCCTCGATCATCGCATCGCTGTAGCGGTCGGCATACATGATGACCCGCCCATCGGCGTTTCGAGCAGCTCGACCAATCGTTTGAACCAGACTGGTGGCTGAACGCAGAAATCCGATCTTATCGGCATCAAGAATCGCGATCAGGGAAACCTCCGGAAGATCCAGCCCTTCCCTGAGGAGATTGATACCAACGAGGACATCAAAGACTCCGAGCCGGAGGTCTCGGAGGAGCTCAACCCGCTCGATCGTCTCGATCTCGGAGTGAAGATAACGGACCTTCAATGAGAGGCTGCTGAGGTAACCGGTAAGGTCTTCACTCATCTTCTTTGTCAACGTGGTGATCAGGACTCGCTGCTTCTTTTCCACGGTCGCCCGGATTTCTCCGTAGAGATCCTCCATCTGACCCTCAGTGGGGCGAACTTCAACCTTGGGGTCTAGCAGACCGGTGGGTCGAATCAGCTGTTCCACCACGTTGGCCGCTTTTTCCAGTTCGATCTTTCCGGGGGTCGCCGAGACGAAAATCCGTTGTCCGATGACGTGCTCGAACTCCTCGGCTTTCAGGGGCCGGTTGTCGAGGGCGGAAGGAAGGCGGAACCCATAGGTTACCAGGTTGAGCTTTCGGGAACGATCTCCTTCGTACATCGCCCCGACCTGAGGGAGCGTCACATGCGATTCATCGATGAACGTGAGGAAATCCGGGGGAAAGTAATCGAGCAGCACCGCCGGACGCTCGCCCGCCTTGCGGTTGGAGAGCTGACGCGAGTAGTTCTCGATTCCGGAACAATACCCGATTTCGCTGAGCATCTCCAGATCATATTCGACTCGGGTGCGGATCCGTTCCGCTTCCAGGGGCTTGCCCAGCGATTCGAAATACTCGACCTGCTCCTCCATTTCCAATCGAATCCGCTCGATCGCTGCTTTCACCTGCTCGGGGGGCATCACGAACTGCTTCGCCGGATAGAGGGAGAACGTTTCCACGCTCCCCTGCTTTTCGCCGCTGATCGGATCGAACCACCGGATCTCGGCGATTTCATCCCAATCGACGGAGATCCGAACTGCGTTCTCCAGATAGGAAGGGCAGATTTCGATCACATCGCCGCGGACGCGGAACGACCCGCGCTTGAGGATCGCGTCATTGCGTTCATACTGCATTCGAACAAGTTGGGTGAGAATCTCCTTATGATCGAACTTCTCGCCCGTATTGAACGTGTAGACCATATCCCGAATGGAAACGGGGTTCACGAGGCCGAAGATGCAGCTGACGGTGGCGACGACGATGACATCCCGCCGTTCCATCAAAGAAAATGATGCGGAAAGTCTGAGGCGTTCGATCTCCGCGTTTATGTCGGCATCTTTTTCGATATACAGGTCCTTGCCCGGAACGTATGCTTCCGGTTGGTAGTAATCGTAGGTCGAAACAAAATACTCCACCGCGTTGTCGGGAAAGAATGACTTGAACTCCCGATACAGCTGAGCGGCGAGGGTCTTATTATGGGACAGCACCAGCGTCGGTCGCTGCACACGTTCGATGATCTTCGCCATCGTGTATGTTTTTCCGCTGCCCGTCACGCCCTTGAGGGTCTGGTACCGCTGCCCTTCCAGAACACCACTGCTCAGTTTATCGATCGCCTGTCCCTGGTCCCCGGCGGGATCGAAGTCGCTGACGACTTGAAACCTCCGCTCCTGATAGGAGACGTCGCCGTGAACGTTGGTGATCGTCTCTCCGCCCCAGGAACCATCTACAACCTGTCGTTCATCCATCTTATCTAACCAACGCTCTGATATGGTTCATCGTTCGTTCAATCAGGACGACGTCGATCTTTTTCAAATCGCCATTCCTGTTCACCGTCACGGCGACCTTCTCGCCGCTTTTCTTGGGAAGAAGAGCGAGATAGAGACCATTAAGATCTTTGACGTTCACACCATCGATCGCGACGATGATGTCGCCTCCGAGGTAGAAGATGCTCGATCCGTATTGAACTTGCTGACTTCCGCCTTTCAATCCCGCTTTCTCGGCATTCCCGCCGGGGGCGAGCTGGCTGATCAGGACTCCTTGGGTGATCGGAAGCTTCGCATACTCCACGAGGCGGGGGGTAAGCTGCAGCATCGAAGCGTCGATCCACCCTCGACTGACCTTGCCGGTTCGAATCAGTTCGCTGACCACCTCGACGGCGGTGTCGATCGGAATGGCGAAGTTTATTCCCTGGCTGCTTCCCGACGTGGAGAAGATCGAACTGTTGATTCCGACCACTTCCCCACGAGAGTTCAGAAGTGGTCCTCCGCTGTTGCCCGGGTTGATCGAAGCATCCGTTTGAATCGCGTTCATCACTACCCGGCCCTCGCTTGTCCGGACGGGACGGTTGAGACCGCTGACGACCCCGACGGTCATCGTCCGGTCATACCCGAAGGGATTGCCGATCGCGATCACCTTCTGCCCGATGAGCAGCTCGGAAGAACTTCCCAACACGATCGGATATAGAACGAGATCTTTTCCCACATCGATTTTGACCACCGCGAGGTCGTCTTCGCTGTCCACACCCAACAGTGCGGCTTGGTACGTCTGATTGTTGTAGAGGCCCACCGTGATCGTTTCGGCGCCTTCAACGACGTGGGCGTTGGTGAGAATATGCCCGTCACTGGAAAGAACGATGCCGCTTCCGGTTCCCTGACCGGGCAGCACATCAAGAAAATCACTTGCTGAACGGAGTGTATTCGTGGTGATATTCACGACGCTTTTGTTGACTTTTTCGTAGACGGAGATGTTCTGCAGCTCATCCGCACTGTAGCGCCAAGGAGTGTCGCTCCCTTCGAAGAGGATGAGACCTTCATCGCCGTGGAAGATATTTTCAACCGCCACTCCGCTGAGCGAGAGAATCGCTTCAACACCCTCTTGTTCTACGGTCTGCTTCAGCAAAACGGCGAGCTCTTTGCGCTGTTTGTCACTACCGATCGATTTCGTCCATGAATACAGGGCAAGGGCGATGAATAAAGAGAGGCTCAGAATGATTCCAAAGCGGATCAAGCGGAGCAGGGTCTTCGTCTTTCTCTGGTCTTTAGGCATAAAAACAGTCTACTTCCAAAAATTAGAGGGTTTCAAGGAGCGCCACGAGCTCTTTCCGAGAAGGGGGATCGCACCCGGGGCGGCTGCAATTGATGGCACTGGCGGCGGAAGCCCATTTGAGCGCTTCTTCTCGAACTTCAATCGGAATTTCAAGCAATTGCGGCTTCTCCCCATCCCTTCCGAAGTATCCGCGGTCATGAAGGAAGGAGAGAATCGTTCCGCTGAACGTATCGCCCGCTCCTACGGTATCGGCGAGAGGAAGATCGATGATCGGGTGAAATGCCTCCTTGCCGTCTGGGCCATACCATACAGCTCCTTCGCGACCCAGCGTGAGGATGATGTGCTTCTTCTTCGTTCGGGCAAGCTCGGCGGCCTTGGCGTGGACATCCGCATCCGGGTAGATCGACTCCAGATCCTCATCGCTGAGTTTGACAATCGGAGCGAGGTCGACCGCTTTTTCAATATGGATGCGGTACCGATCCCAATCGTCGATCACCGATGGACGCACGTTGGGATCGAGGAAGACGATCGGCTTCGGTTCATATCGCTCAAGAGCTTCAAGAATCACCTCACCGATCGGATCGAGGGTCAGTGCGAGCGACCCGATATGGACGACCTTCAGGTCGGTGTGTTCCTTCATCGTTTGAAGCAGTTCCTCGACGCTCATTGAAACCGGAGCGCTGTTCTTCCAGTAGAATGCATAACTCGCCTTGCCCGCTGCATCGAGCGATGCGAAAGCCAACAAGGAAGGCTCCGGCGCGTTGCACAGCATAGGATCATACATCACCTTGTTTCCAACCAGATGCTCGAGGTGGCGTTTTCCGAAAAGGTCGGAGGAAATCTTGCAGAAAAAGCCGACGGCGGATTCTGCCTTGGCGGCGGCGACTGCCGTATTGATACCGCATCCGCCGATGTGGGATTCAAACGGTACGGTTCGGTTTCCCGTTCCGTGCCCGATAAAATCAATCAACGCTTCTCCAATGACTGCTATCATGAATTCACTCCTTTTGTTCAAGCATATACCACCGAAGAAGAGCAATAAAGAGGTTATGGAAAGATTGTTCTTCTGTGAGTATACTGAAGACCATGAAACGGATCCAACTGAAAGAATTCACCTTCCTCGTGCCTCCCGCTGACGTTTCGCGAGATTGGCGTTCACTTGTCCTCACTACCCGCCCTCTTGCTGAATTGCCCGATGCTCCGATGCTCTGCGCGATCAGCGGTGAACCGTTTTCGTTTGAGATCAGGCTTTCAATTCCCCCGAGCGGCTATGTGGGACTGTGCGCCTACCACATCGATACGGTTTTCGCTTCCGTTGGAGTGAACAAGGACTCGATCCGAGTATTCAGCACGATTCGAGGCTATCGTTCAACGGCAACATATCCATTTTCAACCCGACAGGACACGCTGAAGTGGAATATGAAATGGGACCGAAAGCGGACGATGATCGGGTTTCAACGTGAAGAGGATGACTCTGTCTCGTGGATCGGTACGTTCGAACTACCGGGAACGACCGCTTCGATCAGCTTCGGTCCATGTTTCGTCTCCGATGGAGAGGCGTATCAGGCGACGTGTGAAGAACTCCGGTTCACCGCATCAGGATAGAGACTCTCGCCCAAAAACACCGTCTATGCTACTATAGCCGAAGTACATATAACGCACCATAAGGAATGAGCATGAGCGATCGCGAAATGAGATCAGAGCCCCAGAATTTTCTGGAGCGGATTATTGAAGACGACTTGGCCAACGGCCGGGTTCCAAATAATGAAATCGTCACCCGATTCCCCCCTGAACCGAACGGCTATCTGCATATCGGTCATATCAAATCAATCGCCCTGAACTTCGGTCTGGCAGCCAAATATGGCGGGCGGTGCCACCTTCGCCTGGATGACACCAACCCCGAGAAAGAGGAGATGGAGTACACCGAAGCGATCATGCGAGATATCCGCTGGCTCGGTTTTGACTGGGGAGAACATGAGTATCATGCCAGCGACTACTACCAGCAGCTCTATGAAATCGCCTTGCATCTGATCGAAACCGGTCAGGCGTTCATCTGTGAACTTGATCCCGACGAGATGCGCGAGTATCGCGGCACCTTGACCGAACCGGGGAAAAACAGTCCCTATCGTGATCGTCCGATCGAAGAAAACCTTCGCATCTTCAAAGAGATGAAAGCGGGCAAACACCCCGAAGGTTCCTACGTGCTGCGGGCGAAAATCGACATGGCCAGTCCGAACATGAACCTTCGCGATCCGGTCCTCTATCGGATCAAGTTCGCCACCCACCCGCGAACCGGGGATGATTGGTGCATTTACCCGATGTACGATTATACCCACCCGATCAGCGATGCGATTGAAGGAATCACCCACTCGATCTGCACCCTTGAGTTTGAAGATCACCGGCCGGCATATGATTGGGCGACATCGATCGATCTCATCGACCATACTCCCCGTCAGTACGAGTTCGCTCGCTTGAACATCGACTATACGATGATGAGCAAGCGCCGTCTGCTGAGCTTGGTGCAAATGGGCGTCGTCGATGGCTGGGACGATCCCCGAATGCCGACGATCAGCGGTATCCGCCGCCGAGGCTACTCGCCGGAAGCCATGCTTGATTTCGTAAGCAGAATCGGAGTGGCGAAGGTTGAAGGAATCGTGGAACACTCCCTCTTGGAGTTCTGTGTCCGTGAAGACTTGAACAGACGGGCGAAGCGAATGATGGTGGTCCTCGATCCGATCAAGGTCGTCATCGACAACTACCCGGAAGGGAAAGTCGAATATATCGAAGCGATCGACAATCCGGAAGATCCCGAAAGCGGAACTCGGCTCGTTCCCTTTACCCGCGAGGTGTTCATCGAACGGGAAGATTTCATGGAAAAGCCGCCCAAGGGGTATCACCGCCTCTCGATCGGCAGCGAGATTCGTCTCATCTATGCTTACTATATCACCGCTCATTCCGTCGTAAAGGATGATGATGGAAATGTTCTTGAAGTTCACTGCACCTATGATCCCGAATCCCGCGGCGGACAATCCGCCGACGGACGAAGGGTTCGAGGAACAAGTCACTGGGTCAGCGCCGCCGAAGGAGTATCGATCGAGGTCCGGCTGTATGACAAGCTCTTCCTCGCTGAAGAGCCCGGAAAGGAGACAGGTGACTTCCTGGACGATCTGAATCCGGAATCATTGG
>JAAYQW010000018.1 GCA_012519115.1 Spirochaetales bacterium | reverse complement strand
GTCGGTTCGTATTTCCTTTTCCTTGAGCTTGTTCATCTCCCCGGTCGGTTTCACATAGTGGTAGTAGTCCAGTCGGCCTTTCTTCGGTCGGTAGGTGAGGATGTACTCTTTTTGCGGGAGGAACGCCAAGCCGATGGTCATCTTGCATCTCTCCTGTTCCAAGCGGATCAACTGTCCCTGCTGGTTGGACGAGAGGTAGGTGAAAGAGAAGATGATTCCCAGAATCTGTTTTCCCGCCCGGTCATGCACCATGATGTCGGCACCCTCCACCCCTGCATCCACCCAAAGCGGATCGCTTTCTTCGATTCCAAGATGCTTGTACAGATGAGTGGCCAAGGCGTGGGCGACGCTTGCTTTCGGTTTGGACCAATCGAGAAGGATCTCATCCTTTGAAAGAAACGAACCCAAGCTCTTCCTGACTGCGTCAAAGAGAATGATGTCTGAGTATCGGTTCTTCGTGCTCATGAGGCGAACTCGATGTTCCACTTCATTTCAGCGACTTTGCTGACGGTGGTGTAGATTGAGCAGTAGCGCGTGGCGGTTTCAAACGCCTTGGTGAAGCGCGCCTGATCGGCAACCCCTTTGGCTACGACATCGATCGTAACCCACTCAAAGGTCGTCGGCGGTGTCGTTTTCTGCCCGCCGTTCACATCGAAGCGTATGTGTTCCCATTCGACTTTCATCTTGATCGCCAAATCGTTGAACGTGGCAAAGAGACACCCCGAAAGCGCCCCCAAAAGATAATCATAGGGAGTGGAGGTCTTTCCGATCGGGAAGGTTTTTCCGCCATCAGTGGTGAACTCCCACTTTCCGGGAACAAATTCAGCAGTCACATGTTTCTTTTCACCCATCTATAGCTCCTGCCATCCATCATAAACCAACAAAAGGGGATTTGCTAGCAAGAGAAGGAGAAACTGAAAAGTGATATCTTGATTTATGCCCAATAGTTGGCTATATTAATATTGAATATTAAAATAGCCATAAATAAAGAGGTGTTGATTATGTATCTTCCCCGGCATGCCGAAAAAATCGTCAAGAAGATCTCCGCGATGTTTGGAGCCGTCCTGGTTTCAGGACCAAGACAAGTGGGGAAGTCCAAAATGATTGAACAAGTCCTGAGCGAGCTGTCCTCAGTCAGGCGTGTTACTTTTGATGACCAGCTGTCATTGCTTTCAGCATTGGAGCAATCCGACACGTTTTTGAAAGATCATCCACCTCCTCTTTTCATCGATGAAGTCCAAAGGGCACCGAAGCTGTTTTACCACATCAAGCAGATTCTGGATAAAGACAAAAAGAAAGGGCAGTTTTATCTTTCCAGTTCCCAGCAGTTCGATCTGATGGAAGGGGTTTCCGAATCACTTTCCGGTCGAATAGGACTAGTGAATTTGCTCCCGCTCTCTTTGAGAGAGCAAAATATGATTTCCTACGATGCACCGTTTTTACCGAACAATCGGTACTTTGAGGAAAGAGGGAAGGAAATCAAACCGGTTGACTATGAGGTTCTTTGGAAGACCATTCAGCGTGGGAGCTTGCCGAAGATGGTGGTTGAGGAAGATTTTGACTGGCAATACTACTATGGCTCCTATGTAAGGACGTACATCGACCGCGATGTCAAAATAGCGGATGAAATGAAGTTTACCCGATTTATGATGGCTGCGGCGGGTCATACCGGGCAGCTTTTGAATATGGCAGCAATGGCACGAGATGTCGGCGTAAGCCAACCTACCGCCGAGCGATGGTTGTCAATTCTGGTGAGTTCAAACATTATTTATCTTCTCGAGCCGTATCATAACAACTTGATCAGCCGAGCGATCAAGACACCGAAGCTTTATTTTCTTGATACCGGTTTGGCCGCATATCTGACTCGGTGGACCAATCCTGAAGCTCTCCGTGCGGGAGCGATGGGAGGTGCTTTCTTCGAGAGCTTCGTAATCAGTGAAATCCTTAAAAGTTACTACAATGCAGGAGTCATGAAGCCACCGCTTTACTTTTACCGGGATAAAGAAGGAAATGAGATCGATCTTCTGATCGAAGATTCCGGAACGATTCATCCTTTGGAAATCAAGAAACACGCCAATCCGTCGAAGAAAGATATCACAACATTCAAAATTCTCGATTCGATACCTACGATAAAAAGAGGTTCTGGGGGTGTTATCTGTGTGTATGAGTCCCTAGTTGCTTTGGAGGGAAAGGATAGGGTGATTCCTGTTTCGTATTTATAACCCTGATGATTCTAAAGCAAATTACCAGACTTCCAAAAAGTATCAGTTGAACACTACAGTGTAGTGTCGGGGTTTTATTGGAACCAGAAAAGGGATACCATCAAATGAAGAGTGTCAGGAGAAGTGAACATGGCTGAAAAGATAATCCAACAACCTACTTACAAACGCCAAAGATTCCTGCTGGATTATATTCGCCATCTTCCAACCGGTGTTAATGCGACGGATCTACAGAAACTCGTATTTTTACATGAAGCCAAAAACGATTTTCCACATTATGAATTTATCCCTTATAAGTTCGGATCCTATTCATTTCAGCTTCGTGAGGATTTGGAGATTCTTGCTCGAGATCGCTTCATCTTGATGAACCAAACCAAAGAGTCATTAAGAATTCAAGCAAAAAACCATGTTGATGGACAACTGTATGATATACCAGATGAGCGAGGAGACGATTTGATTCGCAAGGCGTATCGTGCATATCCATACTACACGATACAAAGCCAAATTCTTGACCGCATTTTTAGCGGTGAAGAGTTGCTCGCATTTAAGCGGTACCAAAAAGAGTTCATCAAAGATGAACAGAAACTATTCACGGTTGGGTACGAGGGGCAATCAATCGAATCCTTTATCAATATCCTATTGAAAAAAGATGTTCGTGTGTTATGCGACATACGTAAAAACCCTTTGAGCCGAAAATTTGGGTTTTCAAAGGGACGTCTAAGTCAAATATGTAAGACGGTTGGCATTAGATATGTTCACATACCAGGCTTGGGGATTGAGTCAGAAAAAAGAGCATCTCTTACGAGTGTTGCCGACCATAACGTGTTATTTGATGAATACGAAAACTCTTTGACTGGGCGATCCGAATTCTTACGTGAAGTATATGCTCTCCTCAAGGATGAAGGTCGAGTAGCACTTATGTGCTACGAAAGGAAAGCTTCCATGTGCCACCGCCATGTGGTTCGAGATTATCTCATCAGGACTCACAAGGTGGAGAGCACAGATTTATGATCAGGAAAGAGCGAGTATATATTCTGGTAAAAACATATCCGGCCATTTCTGAAAAGTATAATGAGCTTGTATGTACTGCCGGAATTTTGGAGAACGGTGATTGGGTTCGATTATACCCAATTCCTTTTCGAATATTAAAAGAAGACCAAAAATTTCGGAAATTCTCTTGGATTGAGGTTGAAATCGAGCGCAATACAAAAGATTTTCGTCCCGAAACCTACCGTCCCAACCTCAACAGCATATGCGTTGAGCCCAGACCAGATAAGGTTGATTGGAAAAAGCGTAATGAGATCATCTTTAAAAAGACACCTGTTTATAGGAATTTGGAAAAACTCTTGCGAGACAAATCAGAGAAATCTACATCTTTAGCAATATTTAAGCCAAAGAGGATTCTTGATTTGGTAGTAAAGAAGACTTCTCGCGAATGGGATCTGCAAAAGCTTGAGGCGCTAAGGGAAAAGGCCGCTCAGTTGGATTTGTTCATGACCCCTGAAGAAGTTCGGGCGGAGTTTAGTGTCGTCCGGAAAGTCCCGTATGAGTTTTCCTATAAACTTGAGGATGAGAAAGGTAAGATCTCCACACTCATGATTTCAGATTGGGAAATCGGAATGCTTTATTTCAACTGTTTACAGCGGGCAAATAATAATGAAATTGAAGCTGTCAAAAAGGTTAAGGCGAAGTATTTAGACATCTTCTCAACGCGGGATGTATACTTGTTTCTTGGAACTACGAAGGCATATCACAATTTAGCGAAAAACCCATTCATCATCATTGGAGTATATTATCCCCCTAAAGCAATCGAGCAAGGTTCTCCTCAACTATCGCTATTTGATTCAGAAAATGGCTTTGAAAACTAGCATGGGATGGATTCCAATTGCTTTATTGTTTCTTCCTACTCGGATTCACATGCACCATGCAGTGCTTGACCGTGGGGAAGGAAGTCTCGATCTTCTTGTGGACGCGTTCGGCGATTGAATGGGCTTCCGTGAGCGTCTGGTTCGGATCGGCGGCGATCTCCACGTCGATGTAGCATCTTGAGCCGAATTGTCTTGTTCTTAAGAGATCGACTCCCATGACTCCTTTCTGACTTTCAATGAGGGCTCTGACCTCGGCCGTGAAGGACTCGTCGCAGGCTCGATCCACCATCTGGTTCATTCCGTCCCGGAAGATCTGGACGCCGACCCGGAAGATGAAGACGGCGATGACCACCGCCGCGATCGCATCCCCGATCGGATACCCCATCCGAGAAAAGAGGATGCCGATGAGCCCTCCGGAGGTGGCGAACACATCGCTTAACGAGTCGCCAGCCGAAGCCATCAGAGCAGGCGAGCCCGCTTTCCTGCCCGCCCAGCGAGTATAGAAGTACATCGCCCCTTTGATGACGATGGAAGCAAGCGAAGCGACCACTGCCAAGAACGTCGGAACGGGAGTGCTCAGATAGGTCTTCTTGATGATCGCTGAAATACCACTTCCAAAGAGGGCGATTCCGACGAACATGATGATGCCCGACAGCAGAATCGCCGCCACGCACTCCAGGCGCTCATGCCCATATTGATGATCGTCATCCGCTTTCTTTGAACCGGCGGAGATTCCGATCATCGTGATGATCGAACTTATGGTATCACCCAGATTGTTGATGCCGTCGTTCAACAAAGCGGCGGAGTGGGCGAAGTACCCGATGAACGTCTTGCCGACCGCCAAGAGGAAATTATTGATCAGATTGATTCGGGCAACGGTCGTTGCTAACGCAGGTTTGCTCATACATGGAAAGCCCCTCATTGGGGGCTTTTCGTTACTCCTTCTTCTCCGGGTAGACAATCTTCAAATGAAGCTCTTCAAGCTGCTTCTCTTCCACGAAGGAAGGCGAGTCATCCATCGGACTGATTCCCGCGGTGTTCTTCGGGAACGCGATCACTTCATGAATCGAGCTTTCACCGGCCATGATCATGACGATCCGGTCTATTCCCGGGGCGATCCCTCCGTGGGGCGGAGGACTGAAGCTGAACGCGGTGAGGAGGAAGCCGAAGCGCTCCTGGGCGGTCTCGTCGTCAAAATTGCAGATGCGGAAGATCCGCTTCTGCAACTCGACGTCGTGGATCCGGATCGAACCGGAAGCCACTTCATATCCATTGAGAACAAGGTCGTACAGGTCTCCCTTCACTTTGCCCGGATCCTCTTCCATCGTATCGATGTACTCCGCCTGTGGCATGCTGAACATGTGGTGGGCGGCCTCCCATTGACCACGCTCCTCATTGTACTCGAAGAGGGGGAAGTCGACGATCCAGCAGAATTCGAAGCCCGGCCTGATCAGCTGAAGGTCTTTTCCGAGCTTGGAACGAACCGCACTGAGGCTTGCGCAGGTCTTTTTCCACTCCTTGTGGGCGACAAAGAGAATCATGTCGCCCTCTTTCGCGTCGAAGCGGTCGATGATCTCTCCTTGTAGACCCTCGAAGAACTTGGAAATTCCTCCATTGATGGTGTTGTTCTCTCCGACCTTCATCCAGGCGAGGCCGTGAGCCCCGTAGACTTTCGCCGCGTTCTCCAAGTCGGTGATGTATTTGCGGGAGAAATCGACGATTTCCGAATGGGGCGCGCACAGTGCCTTGACGTGGCCGCCTTGAGCGACGATCTCCTTGAACGTGGCGAACGTGGAGCGCGAAGCGAGATCGTTCATATCCTGCAGCTCCAAGCCGAATCGCAGATCCGGCTTGTCGCACCCGTAGGTGTTCATCGCTTCCTCATAGGAGAAACGCCGGAACGTGGGGGGAAGATCGTAATCCATCACTTCCTTGAAGACATACCCGAACAGCCCTTCCATCGTAGAAAGAACATCGTCCCGCGTCACGAAGCTCATCTCCAGATCCAGTTGGGTGAACTCCGGCTGGCGGTCGCCCCGGGCATCTTCGTCGCGGTAGCAGCGGGCGATCTGGAAGTACTTGTCCATCCCTCCGACCATCAGAATCTGCTTGAAGAGCTGAGGGCTCTGGGGCAGGGCATAGAATTTTCCCACATGAATGCGGGAAGGAACGAGGAAGTCCCGAGCACCTTCGGGAGTGGACTTGATCATCGTCGGAGTCTCGATCTCGTAGAAACCCCTCGCTGAAAGATAGCGCCGGATCGCCCAGACCGTATCGTGGCGCAGCTTGATCCGCTTCTTCATCCCCTCGGTCCGAAGATCGAGGTATCGGTACTTCAGCCGCAGCTCCTCACGAGGAACATTGCCGTCATCGATCTGGAAAGGAAGCGGCGCACAGGTAGAAAGAATCTCGATTTGTTCCGCTTTCACTTCGATCTCGCCGGTCGCCATCTCCGGATTCACCATCGAAGCGGGACGGGCCCGGACCACACCGGTAACGGAAATGCAATCTTCGAGGTTCAGTGAAAGGGCAACCTGCTGCAGCTCTTTTGATGAATCGTCATCGACGATGACCTGGGTGATTCCGTAGCGGTCGCGAAGGTTGATGAAATGAATCATCCCATGGTCGCGATGCCGGTGTACCCAACCGTTCAGAATGACGGCCTTCTTGTCGTCGGCTTTGGTCAAACTGCCGCATGTCGCGGTACGCTTTGAAAAATGTTCAGCCATGTGAACCCCCTTCAAGTAAACAAATACTATACGATAGGAGGAAGTATGGCAATTGATTGAAACACCTCGAGGGCGGGGAGAAGACCGGTTTTTGGAACGGCAAAGAAACATCCCCGCGGGTACGGGGATGTCATTTCGAAGAAGTCGAATGATCGACTTTCTATAGATTGACGGAAATCGAACCGCTGACTGTTCGAAGGGCGATCTTTGAAGATCCATCGCCTTTCGTCAGAGTGGATCGCTGCTCCCCTCCAATCATGATCGAGCCGTTAGTGGTCTTCGCATCGATGCTGAAATCATCGGCTCCAAGCAGATCCGCTTCCACCCGGCCGCTGGTGGAGGAGAGGGTGACATCGGAAGGAGAAGGCAGACGGAGGAGCGTGCTCACACTTCCGCTAACCGACTTGGCCGTGATCTTGGGAGCCTGAAGGGACAGCACCTCGATGCTGCCGCTGGTCGATGAGAGTTCAATCACGCCATTGCTTGCAAGGTCGCCTGCATCCACCGAACCGGAAACCGATGAAAGCGAAATCCTTTTGTCGGCGGTGATGTCCAAGACGGAAACCTTCGAGCTGGTCGATGAGATGTCCGCGGAGCTGAGATTCAGCGAATTGAGAACCGTCACCTTGCCGCTGATCGAAGAGAGTGAAAGATCCTTGATCCGGTCCGGGGGAGCGGTAACAACCAACGTCGACGAGGAGGAGCCAAAGTAGACAGGCAGCACCCACACCCGTTTTTTGGGTGAAACCTTGATTGAAAGATTCGAACCGTTCTTCGCCGTGGCGACCTGCTTCCTATCGATCCTTCCGATCTCAAGGGAAACAGCGGTCGCTTCCGGATCTATCTCAAGGACTATCGGATGGGTAGTCGTTGAAACGGAAAGGGAATCGCCTTGGGCGAAAGGAATCGTTTCAGTGTCCCGGTAGGTTTTGCCGCGGAAAATCTCCCCTCGCACCCAGGCAAAGCCCAGAGCGAGGAGGATCACTAAGACGATCATGAACAGTTTATTGGCACGGGTATCTTTCAGCATATCATTTTCCTGAGAAGAAGCGATCATCCCAATCGCGTTCTTTATTGAGAACCTCGCTCTCCATCTCTTCGACTTTCTTCTTCAGGTTTTCATACTTCCGCTTGAGCTCGCTGTCGGAGACGGTCTCTTCATACCGTTGCTCAAACGTCTGTCCTTCCGGAGCCATCGGGATGATCAGGGCGGCTGCGAGGTAGATCAACGCTCCGGGAAAGAATCCGGTGCTGAGGATGGAAATACCCACGATCAGGCGAACGATGTCCACGTTCAAATCGCGCCACTCGGCGATTCCTGCACATATTCCAAAGACTTTTCCCCGACGGGAGCGGTATAGTTTTCTTGTAGCCATCGTTCTCATTCCTTTTCTTCCTTATTGTTGTAGGAGGAGCTCTTTCGACTCCGTAAAATCTCTTCTAAATTATTGAGACGCTCTTCAAGGTCGACGATCCCTTGCTCCATCTCAACCCGGGTGCTGCCTTTGGAGGCATACTGTTCATATGTTTCTCTAATCGCTTTTTCAGCATCCTTGTCGGAAAACTTTTTCGACCACTTCGGAGAGGAGTAGGTTCCCGGGGGGTAGCCCAGTTCCATTTCCCGCATTCGAAGCGCCGCTTCGATCTTCCGATTACGTTCCTTGGATGAATTCTCCAAGACATTGAGTATGATGACGAAGGTGAAGATCACCGCGAGGATTGGTACTGCCGTCATTCTTTGCCTCCTGCCAACTTGCGGAGCTCGGCAAGCTCTGCTTCAAGCTCTTCCATCTCTTCAAGCTTGCGAAACTGCTCATCGAGGGAAGCGTTCCTTCGATTGAGTTCATTGCTCGCCTGCATCCGGTCGATCTGATCCTGCATCTCGGCGAACCGATCGTCCGTGCTCTTCTTCATCGTGATGTTGACGACTTCCTCTTCCTTCGCCCGATTCGCCCGATCGACCATCGTCTGGTACTTCTGCTTGACGGAAGCAAGCTTCTGCTCGATCTGATCGATCTCGCTTTTGGCGACGCTGATCATCTCTTCGCTGTTGGCGATCTGGTTGAGAAGCGGCTCAAGGCGCTCGGATACCTGGCGCTTGGCGAGCAGGGCTTCCCGGGCGAGATCCTCTCGGCCTTTGCTGACGGCCAGCTCCGCCCGAGCCTGCCAGCGCTTCATCTCCTCTTCGGCTTCACCGTACTCGCGCTTGCTTTTTGCAAGGGTCGCCATCTTTGCCGCAGCGGAGGATTTCAATTCGATGAGGGTGTCTTCCATCTCCTGAATCATAAGACGGATCATCTTTTCAGGATCTTCCGCCTTATCAAGCAGTGCGTTTATGTTGGCATTTACAATATCTAAAAATCTTGAAAATACTCCCATGATTACGCTCCTTCTTCATTTTTATAGTAATTGGTATGCATGAAGCGTGCCAACCCTGAAACCACCCTTTTAGAGCGTGTACTTCCGATTTTTGCCTCCCTGTGATATGGTAATTATGGTTTTATACACCAAGGATGGTAAATTACACCAAAGGAATGTGGTCATGGCGGTTCAAGAACGATATTCCCAACAGCCCCTTGGCGAAAGCGAGGTGTTTCTCGATTTTCAAGCGAAGCTCAGTCGCGTAGCGGCGATAGACCGCCCGGTTCTGCTCGTTGGCGAACGGGGAAGCGGAAAAGAGATCGCCGCTCGAAGGCTCCACTACCTTTCCCCCAGATGGGACAAGAACCTCGTCACGGTGAACTGTGCCGCCCTTCCTCCCTCTCTGATTGAAACGGAACTGTTCGGCTACGAACAGGGAGCGTTCACCGGAGCCCAAAAAACCCGCAAGGGCCGCTTTGAGGAAGCGGAAGGGGGGACCCTCTTCCTGGATGAGATCGGCCTCATCCCCCTGGAAGTCCAAGAGAAGATCCTCCGAGTCGTGGAGTATGGAACATATGAGCGGGTGGGATCTTCCGTCACCCACGAAGTGAACGTCCGGATCGTCGGGGCTACGAACGCGGACCTTCCCGCCCTGTGTGAAGAGGGGAAGTTCAAACAGGACCTGTTGGATCGCCTTTCCTTTGAAGTGCTCTTTTTGCCCCCACTGCGGGAGCGAGGGGAGGATATCCTTACCCTTGCATACTTCTTCGCCTCGAAGATGGCGCTCGAATGCGACCGCCCCGGGATGGTCACATTCAGTGAAGAGGTGATCGACCGGCTCCTGGCGTACCCATGGCCGGGAAATGTCCGCGAACTTAAGAACGTGATCGAACGGGCTGTCTATCGCAGTGAAGACAACGTCATCACCGAACTCCAATTTAACCCCTTCGCCAATCCATTTGAGGAGCAAACCAAACAACCGAAAGAAGTCGAGCTCACCTTGGGGAACTTCGAGGCGGACCGGATCGAGTTCGAAATCCGCTACCTTTCCGAGGCGCTCAAGCAAGCGGAGGGGAACCAGAAGGAAGCCTCAAAGCTTCTGGGGCTCACCTATGACCAGTTTCGGGGACTGTATCGAAAGTACCAGGATCGCCTGTAGAAAGAAAAACGGGCATCACGTGATGCCCGTACATGGAAAAATACGACTGACGTTACTCAGTTTTTGTCGGAGCCTTCTTTGTTGAGCTCTTCTTCAATTCGGCAAGCTCGGCTTCGATCGCTTCATCGGTCTCCATTTGAGTGAACTGTTCAAGGACCGATGTCGAACCGCTGTAGGCTGCCATTTCCGCTTCCGCTTCCATCCGCTCGATCTTCGCTTCAAGTTCGCTGAACTTCGCGGCAATGCTCGATGAGTCGCTTTCTCTCAAGACCGCAGCCACCTGACGGCGCTCGCGAGCGCTGATCGAGCGCTGAACGAGAATCTGCTGCTTTTCCTTCACCTCCTTCAGCTTGTCACCGATTTGGGCGAGCTGGGTGGTTTGAGCGGCGATGATTCCTTCCAGGTTGGTGATCTGGTCGACAAGCTGATCATGATGCTCCTGGGCTTTCCGTTTCTCCACCAGAGCCTCGCGGGCAAGGTCTTCCTTTCCATTCGTCACCGCGAGTTTGGCGCGCTCCGCCCAGCGGCCGACGGTCTCTTCCGCTTCCTTCGCCCGGTGCTTCAACGAGATGAGCTCCGCTTTCTTTCCCGCGATCGAGGAGCGGGTCTTCGTTTGAAGCTCCTCCAGGTTGGTGACCATCAATGCGATCATCTTCTGTGGATCCTCGAACTTATCTAAAGCGCTATTCACGTTCGAACTGACGATATCTCTGACTCGCTTAAAAAATTGCATTTTCTGCCTCCTGTTCTTCTTTGGTACCTCTCTCAATGCAGAAGCCGTGCCAACTTATGAAAAAGAGCAATGAATACGTAATTTTAGCGGTATATTCCTGTATAAATCCACCATCTTGGTCAAAAATGCCAAAATAACTGGTCATTAATACCACGCAATGATTGCCATCGGTTCTCTTGTACCCTTAGCTCCGCCCGTGTAGACTGAAGCAATGAGCACCCTCTATATCGTGGCGACCCCGATCGGAAATCTGAGTGATATGACGTACCGAGCCGTCGAGGTGTTGATGAACGTCGACATCATCGCCTGTGAAGATACCCGGCATACGCAGAACCTGCTGAATCACTACAAGATCTCCAAGCGTTTGATCGCGACCCACGCCCACAATGAAGAACACTCCGCAAAAGGAATCATCAACCTGCTTGAAGAGGGTAATGATGTCGCCTTCGTCTCCGATGCCGGGACGCCCGGCATCAGCGATCCCGGCAGCCGCCTCGTTGAAAGCGTCCGCTCATCCGGCTTCGACGTGGTTCCCATCCCCGGCGCCAGCGCCTTCACCGCCTTGGTGAGCGTGGCCGGCTACATCGGTCGAAGCGTTCACTTCGAAGGATTCCTTTCCCCCAAAAGCGGAAGACGGAAGAAACGCTTGGAAGAGCTGCTTGAACGGGATGAAAGCTTCGTGTTCTATGAATCCCCTTTTCGGGTGGTTAGGGTCTTGGAGGAGCTTTCCGCATTGGATCCGAGCCGCCGGGTCGTGGTGGGGCGGGAAATGACGAAGAAGTTCGAAGAGTTCCTGACCGGATCGGTCGAAGAGGTGCTTGGTATACTGAAAGGACGACAAGCCGTGAAGGGGGAGTTCACACTTCTCGTGGCACCGAAAGGCGTAGGAGCGAGCGATGATTACGATCAGGAAACTGAAGAGCCTTGAGGAAGATACCCGTCTGCGCAAAGCGGCTCTTCTCGTAAAGGAACTCAGCCGTTCAAGCACGATCGATTCCGTTTATCTGAGCGATCTTCTTCAGATCATCAAGCAATCGGAAGCGGGCGAGGATCGGCGGGTTGCCGCTCTCATTACCAATATCACCCGGCAGGAAGGAAGAACCCGCGCTTTTTCCTTGGAGGACCTGCACTACCGACTGCTCGATCTGCTCGGAGGCCAGACCGCCGACTGGGATTTCGTCGATGAAGAGGAGAGCCTCGATGTCGGACAGCGAATAATCTGCAAGCGGTATCTGATAATCGATCGGGTCCGCTCGCCGTTCAACCTCGGTTCGATCTTCCGCTTATCCGACTCCTTCGGCATCAAAAAGATTTACATCGTGGAGGGAGGGGCGGAGCCGACCCATCAGCGAACGATGAAAGTCGGCAGAGGGACGGTGGAAACCGTCGAATATGAAATCATCCCGGAAGCGTCGTTGCTTGCAAGTTTGAAGAACAGCGAATTGCCCCTCTTCGCCTTGGAGAGCGGTGGAACGGATATCACCGATTTTGATTTTCCCGATGAGGGTATATGCGTCATCGGCAGTGAGGAACTCGGAGTCAGTCCCGCTCTCCTCGATCTGTGCGACCGGCGTTCGGGGCGGGTCTCGATCGCCCTGAGCGGGACGAAAGGCTCCTTGAACGTGACCTCGGCGAGCGCGATCATGCTGCACGGCTGGTTTGTTCGGTAGGATCAGCTTCTTCCCGACAGTCCCGCCTGATACATCCGCCTCAACCGGTTTTCGATATCGTAGTTGAAGTTTCCGGCGCTCCAGTTGCCCTTGGCGTTTCGCACACCGCTCGGCCGGCCGGTGAGAATCCGCATCCCTTCTTCGATCGTTCTGATCGGATAGATGAAGAACGTCCGATCTTTGATCGCTTGCAGGATCTCGTAGGAGAGAATCAGGTTTGTGACGTTCTGGTAGGGGATGATCACCCCCTGTTTTCCGGTGAGGCCCAAAGAACGGCAGGTGTGGAAGAAGCCTTCGATCTTTTCATTGATTCCCCCTACCGGCTGGATCTCTCCCATCTGGTTGACCGAGCCGGTGACGGCGATATCCTGGCGGACCTCCAATTCCCCGATCGCCGAAAGCAGGGCGAAGAGCTCGCTGGAGGAAGCGCTGTCTCCATCGACTTCCGCGTAGGACTGCTCGAAGGCGATGCCCGCGTAGATTGAAAGAGGGAAGGAGCGGGCGTAGTGCTTGCGCAGGTATCCCTCCAGAATCAGGAGGCCTTTGTCGTGGATCTCGCCGCTCAGCCCCGCTTCGTGTTCGATATTGACGATTCCTTCCGTTCCCGGGGCGACGGTCGCGCTGATTACCGTCGGTGTTCCGAAGGAGTAGGCGCCCTGGTCGATGACCGCGAGCCCGTTCACCACTCCCACCTTCGCCCCTTGGAGGCTGATGATTACTTCCCCGTTTTTGATCTGTTCATTGATTTTTTCCTGGTAGATTCCGCTTGCATACGAGCGTTCGTCGTTGACTTTGAGAATCATCGATCGGTCGATCGTCTGCTTTTGTTCCTTTTTCGCCCAGAAATTCGCCTCGTCCAGGAGGTCGTAGAGAATCGGGAATTGGGTGGAGAGATGGAGGCGCGATTCCACGAACCACGCGCTGTAGCGGAGAATTTGCGCCAGTCCGTCATCGGTGATCGGAAGCAGACCCTTCCTGGACGCGACGTGTTCGATGTTCGAGATCGTCTGGCCGATCGTCTCCTCGGTCAGGCTCATCGTATAATCGAATTGAGCGTTGACCTTGAAGAGGGAAAGAAAGCGGTCATCCTTTTCGCTGAGGGCGTCATAGAGCTGTTCGCTGCCGATGAGAATGACCTTGATGGGCAGCGGTGGAATCTGGGGACGGATGATGGAGTTCGCCAATTCGCCCTTTACCGCATCCCCGCCTTTTTGCGCCAAGCTAGTGGCATCGAGATACCGCTTCAACGCCTCCCAAAGTCCTTCTTTGCTGAAGAGCTCGGGCGCATCGATGATGATGAATCCGCCGCAGCTTTCCAGGAGCGAACCGGGGTGGTAGGAGAGGTGAGCGGGTTTTTCTTTGGTATTGACCGTTCCAAAGAGGTTCCCCACCGAAGGGTGGCTTTCAATGATCATCGGCCGTTTCGTCGATCGACTGTGGTCGACGACGAGGTTGCCTAAATAACGGCTCGCAAGCGCTTCATCCGCTTTTCCAAGCCGGCGGATATGGGCATCCTGACGGGTAATGTCGCCTTTTAGACCGAAGAAGTAGCGCTCAAGCTCTTTCTGAGGGAATTGGACGAGGAGGGAATCGACAAGCGTGTGGGCGTTGCTCAAAAACGTTTCGCTCTCGTTGGCGAAGAGAGTGATCGAATGATTGAACTGTTCCAGCGAATCGACGAACCGTGAGCCTTCCCCGGGGATGAAGGTGAGCACGTGCGGGCTGTCCGGCTGGGTGAAGTTGCACACATATACGATGTCCCGCAGGCCGGAGAGGTCATCCTGGACTTGTTCGATCGCATGACGGACGGCGGCGTGGCGGCCGCTTTGGCTTTCCCCGCTGACGAAGATGTTATATCCGACTTTAGGCAGTGAGAGACCCATCTCCAAGGAACGCAAAGCCCTTGGCTGACCGACGATCCGGTCGACCGATCGCTGATTTCTCAGCCGCTTGATGAGGACAGGATCGAACTCGAAGCTTGCCTGTTCAAAGGAAAGCGGCAATACTTGAGAGGTGCGCTCGCTCATGAGCGAACTATAGGAGGTGAGACCGATGGTGTCAACTGATGGAATTATGAGAAGCGAACTGGTCGCCTATTTGAACGAGTATCTACAGATCGAGAGCTTTCTCGCCTCGGACAGCTCGCTCAACGGATTGGTGGTCGGCGGCGAGGACAAGAAGATCGGGAAGATCGGATATGCGGTGGATGCCTGTCAGGCCTCTTTTGATCAGGCGGCCCGGGAGAAGGTGGATTTCCTGCTTGTTCACCACGGCCTTTTCTGGGGCGCCCCCCTGGCGGTGACCGGTTTCCATTACATGAGACTGGCGACCCTCATCAAACATGACATCAATCTGTACGCGGCGCATCTGCCGTTGGATGCCCATCCGGAAATAGGAAACAACATCCAGATCGCCAAAGCGCTCGGATTGGAAGAAATTGAAGCGTTTTCCGCCTACAAAGGGCAGACGATCGGGTATAAAGGGATCTTGAAGGAGCCCAAAACACTCAAGGAGATCGCCAACCGCCTCGGATATGAAAAGACGGTTCTTCTGCCCTTCGGGAAGGAGAAGATTCAAATGGTCGGAATCGTCAGCGGCGGTGCAAGCCGAAACATATCCGATGCGCTCAGTGACGGCCTGGATCTCTATATAACCGGCGAGGTGGAGCATGAAAGCTACCATGTGGCGCTGGAGGGCGGAATCAATGTCTTAGGCGGCGGACACTACGTCACTGAAATCTACGGGGTGAGGGCGCTGGCTGAACACCTTCGGGAGCGCTTCGGCCTCGAGGCGGTGTTTATTGCCAACCCAACCGGCTTATAGTATAGTTTCTCGTATGTCAAAAACATGGCGCCCTCTCATTCTCACCGTGTTCATCGTGCTTGCCGACCAGCTTTCCAAGGCATGGGTCGTCGCCACGATTCCGGAGAATACCGTCGGCCATTGGTTCTTCGACGATTTTTTGGCGATCGTCCACGTCCGAAATACCGCGATCGCGTTCAGCATGGGTTCGACGCTTCCCATTTGGATTCGCTTGATCTTCTTCGTGGCTCTGCCGGTGGTGTTGCTGGCGGCTGTTCTTCTGATTTTCTTCAATAAGGATATCCATCTCTCAGCGCCGACCCGATGGACTCTCGCCCTCTTCATGGGCGGCGGAATCGGAAATCTCATCGACCGGATCTTCCGCTCCCTTAGAGTCGTGGATTTCATCAGCGTGAAGTTCTATGGGATCTTCGGTCTTGAACGGTGGCCGACCTTCAACATAGCGGATGCGTCCCTGGTTGTCAGCGGCATCCTGCTCGCAGTATTATTGATATTGGAAAAGGAGGTGGAAAGAGATGGGAAAGAAAGGTAATACCGCATTGTTCATAATCATCGCGACCTTGGTGAACATCCTCCTGATGATGATTCTCTTCGTCATCGGATTCTTCCTTCTCGTCCGATTCGCCGACCCCGAATCCTCGATGGTTCCGATCTATCTCGCACTGGTATTCTTCTTTGCGATAGGGGGATCCTTTTTCATCTATTCAAAGCTTGTCTCCTGGGCTTCCAAACGCTTCAATCTGGAAGATAAGATCGTTCCTCTCTTCGGGAACCGAAGACGCAGGCCGCCGAAGCGAGATTGACGATGGCTCTGTCGATTGCTGCGTACGCCAAGCTTTCGTGGTACCCATTCAGTGATGAGCCGGTCATCAGCAGCATCTGGTATATGAACCGCCTCGGCGATCCGTCGATTCTGCTGCCCGGTGAATCACCGGATAAGAAGTGGCACCTCTTCGGACACACGTTCCTTGGAATCGTACATTTCATCAGTGAAAACGGAATCAGCTGGGAGCCGCGCAAAATGATCGAACTGCGCGGACACTCACCATCCCTCTATATAGAGGATGGAGTGTACTACCTGATGTATGAGAAACATGATGCGATCCCCTCGCAGATTGATTCGATCTTCGTGAGGCGGAAACGGAAAAACCGGGTCAGCCACAGTCGCATCGAAATGCGCTCCTCCACCGATCTGATCCTGTTCAGTGAACCGAAGATTATCCTCGACAGCCGCGAGATCCCCTTTGCCGCAGACGGGCTTGGCAGACCCCGGGTCTCCCGTCCTCAGCTGTTCAAGGATGGAGAGGTGTATACTCTCTTCTTCGGCGCCTCGCACGTCGTTCTTGAAGACAGCAAGCATAAATCAAGCCGCTACTTCGCTTCGGCGACCTCCTCATCTCTCCTTGGTCCGTATCAACTGACCAATCATGGCAAGCCGTTGATCGGACCCGACGGCGATGACCCGAACCGGTCGCTGGCCGTCGGTTCGGTCCGGGTCTTGAAGGCGAGCGACGGCTATGTTGCTCTTCAATGCGGAAAGTATTGGGATAAGGAATTGAATAAAAGTTCGACCAGCCTCATTCAAATCGAATCAGTCGACGGCGTGAACTGGCTGCCTTCGACGAGGCCTCGGATTCTGAGCCCTCCTTCAGAGGGGTGGGCAAGCCGATACATCATCAGCTGCGATGCCCGGTATAAAGAGGATGAGGGGTGCGTGTACTGCTACTTCAGCGCAAGCTCCAAGAAAAGATTCCGGCCGGCCAAGGAGGCGATCGGCCTGCTTTTGGGAAAAGATCCCGTCCTCAGAAAAGTGTTCCTTTAAAACCTGCTTCTCTTCTTCCAATCGGTGTAGGCGGTGAAGACGATCTCTTCTTCATCATCTCCTGTTTGTCGGACGATCGTGCTGATCAGAGAGGGTGTTTCTTCGTTGTATCCGTTTTCATCGGTCGCATAGGTATGAACGAAGAGCTCGTCATCGAGGAAGGTCTGCTTCTGATAGAGCACATCCGCGCTCTTGACCTTATAGGTGGTCCTAAACTCCGCCGGCAGCGCCTCAAGGACCCATGAGAGGTAGGAGACGTTGTTTATGTGCTGATTCCGGTCGGTATCAAGATAGGTGACCCGAGGCTTGTAGGTTCCCAATTGGTGAAGGGCTTCAAGATCGGTGTTCGGCCTTGGGAGATTCATATCGATGATTCGCGAAGGATCTTTGACCAGCCCGATCCGTTCGTTCATCTCTTGCGGGCGAAGAGGGCGCGAGTTCTTCAGGTCGATGATCGCCCAAAGGGTCTTCGCCCGAAAAAGCGGAGAACCGTCGGTGGCATATCCTTCGACGATTCGAGGCAGGTGAAGGCGGATCGGCTCCTGAGCCCAGGTGTTTACATGGATCTGTTCATTCCACCGGGTGTAGCCGAAGATCTCGATCCGGTTTCTTGTGATTACCCACGTCTTGCCCTCAGCGTGCAGATCCATGATCGAGCACCCTCTCATCGCCGCATGCAAACCGGCGGCTTCCTGGACGATGCGGAGGTAAAACGCCGTTTGAGCGGCTCCCAGACTGTCAGTCTCAAAGCTATACGTGGTAAAGCGCAAGCTTGCGATGTTTTCGGCGCTAATCGCGACCGGATCATTGTGATTCATCTTCTTCCCTTTTATAAAACCGCAGGGTGCTGCGGCCATACGTCCGTTCATCGATGGAGCGAAGATTCCCCGATCGCTCGGGCCACTCCGCTTTCTCTTCGGCCGGATAGTGGATGATGAACAACCCCCCCGTTTTGAGGATCTTGTTCCGTTCAACCGCTTCAAGGAGGCGTACCTTCTCCTCCATCGGAAAAGGAGGATCGGCATAGACGACGTCATATTCGACCTTCGCTTGCACGATGAATCGGAATGCGTCGCTCAAAAAGAGCCTGATTGGGGTCTCGACGAAGGCGATGTTCTTCATGATCGTGTCTTTTTTGCCTCGGTCCCGCTCCACCAGATGGACAAGGGTCGCTCCGCGGCTGGCGGCTTCAATGCCGATGCTTCCGCTTCCGCTGAAGAGATCGAGCCAAGTCGTTCCCTCCTGGTTTCCGAGGATAGCGAACATCGATTCACGCATCCTGTCCATCGCCGGGCGAATGACTCCGGGCGGACAGTCGATCTTTCTTCCTCGGTAGAGCCCTCCTGTTACACGCATGCGTTCATCCTAGTGATTTTTGGAAGTTTGCTCCAGAGGACTCTATGCTTCGCTTCGCCCGGTTTCAAACGGAGGGGCTTCACTGAGGACGGAGCGGATGATCGCGTTTTCGGGGGCAAGGAAGCCGTTATCGACTTGGAGGATGCGATCCGAAGCGGCCCTGGCCTGTTCGATCAGCTCCAGATCCTCCGCCAGCGAGGCGAACGCCAGATTCAGATAGCCGCTTTGAGCCCGGCCGGTCAATTCGCCGGGACCGCGGATGATGAGGTCCTGTTCGGCGATGTAAAAGCCGTCGGTGGAATCCTTCATGACTTGCAGCCGCTTCTTCGCCTCTTCGGTCATCTCCTCGGAGAAGACGAGGAAGCAGTATGATTGGAGGGCGGAGCGGCCGACCCGGCCGCGAAGCTGGTGAAGAGCGGCAAGTCCAAAGCGGTCGGCATGTTCGATGATCATGCACGTCGCATTGGGGATGTCGATGCCGACCTCCACGACGCTGGTGGAGACCAGGTAGGCGAGTTCGCCCCTCTGGTAGGCGCCGAGGATCGCAACCTTCTCCTCTTCATCCAGCTTGGAATGGATCAACGCCGAGGGAACCCCGGGATATTGCCTCTTGAGGAACTCGTACATATTCGTCACGTCCCGGAGATCGCTCTGTCCGCTGTCATCGATCCGGGGGTAGATGAAGTACGCTTGATGTCCCCGGGTGAACTCGACTCCGACCGCTTTGTACATTCGAGGCCTGCTTTCCTCCCTCACCAGGTGGGTGATGATCGGTTTGCGCCCCGGCGGCATCGTCTGCAGCGTTGAAATGTTCAGCGACCCGAAAACGGTGAGCGAAAGGGTTCGGGGAATTGGGGTCGCGGTCATCAGAAGCAGATGCGGCTCCGTCGCCTTCCCGAGGAGGGCGAGGCGCTGTTCCACTCCGAAGCGGTGTTGTTCGTCGATGATCACATATCGAAGGTTCTTGAACGCCACGCTCTCGCTGAAGAGGGCGTGTGTTCCCACCAAGAGGTCGATTTCCCCCCGTTTGAGGGCAGTCAGCAAATAAGCGCGCTCTTTCGGTTTGACCGAACCGGTGAGAAATGCAAGGCGGACGCCCAGCGGTTCCAACAGGGCCACACCGCTTTCGGCGTGTTGGCGGGCCAGCAGCTCGGTGGGGGCCATGAACGCCACTTGTCCGCCCTCTGCGATGATCTTCAGCGCGCTGATCCATCCGACCAGGGTTTTTCCCGAACCCACATCTCCCTGAAGAAGACGGTTCATCGGCTCCTCGGCATTGAGGTCCTCGCGAATCTCCTTCAACGAGGTCAGCTGATCCCCTGTCAGAGCGAACGGAAGACGCTCGATGAGGCGAAGCTCGAGTTCACCGGGAACCGCCGGTTTTTTGGCCGCCTGCCGAGGTTTTCGCCGGGCTACAAGCTGAAGGTAGAACAATTCGGTGAAGGCGAGGGTTCTTCGGGCCCGGGCGAGCCGTTCAAGATTCGGAGGAAAGTGGTAGGTGCGGATCGCTTCATCGGTCGACAAGAGATCCAATTCCTCCATCAGCGATTCGGGCAGTTCGTTGATGAACGCTTTGTGCTCGGCAAGAACCTTTCGGATGTTTGCCCTGATGAGGCGCTGGGTGAGCGAACCGCGGAGCGGATAGACGGGAAGAATCTTCCCGAACTGAGGAGGGAAATCGCCATCATCGGTGGCGGGGTGAAGTTCGAATTGGGTGGCCTGCTTCTCCGAACCCTTGATCGTGACCGGGGCCCAAAGGTAGTAGATCCTTCCTGCTCTGATCGTTTTCTCCAAAAAGTTTCGGCCGAAGCAGAGGAGCGAGAGGCGGCCGTCTCCCAGACCGCTGACATCGCGGACAGTGATTTTGAGGGTCCGCTTCATCCCTTTTTTCAACCCGAAATAGGAGTGGCTGAGCACCTCCACGAGGGTATTGGCGACCTGGCCGTCCCGCACGCTTCCAAGCGGATGAACCGTTGAACGGTCTTCCCATGTCCGCGGGGCAAGGAGCAGCAGATCGCTTTGGGTGTGGATCCCCAGTTCCCTATATGCTTTGGCCGCCGCCGGACCCACTCCGCCGAGCTTGGTAACCAGATCGTCGATCGCTCGGAGATAGGCCATCATCAGATTCCTGTTTTAGAGAGCAGCGAAAGCAGGAGGCGCAGGATAAGGGAGGAGCCGATCCACGAAATAATCAGGATGATCAGGCTTGAGATCACCAGCTTTCGGTCGTTTACCGTTTGACGGGGATAGAAGGTTCGATGGGTCCAATCCAAAAAGCCCCCGACCAATGAGTCGAGCATCGCGATATACGTGATGGAGTGGATCGAGCGCTTATAGCAGAAGAAGAGCCGAACAACCAGCAGGATGAAAAAGAAGAGCAGAATCGGGTGGACGATGAAGGAGTAGAGGGTTTGAAGAAGCAGGGCGATCACCATCATGACGGTGATGGTTCCGTAGCTTCCAAAGAGCCTCAGGAGGGATTGAATCACCGAAAGCACCGCGAGTGCCACAAGCGGAGTCAGGTCGAACCGGGGCCGGACGAGACTGCGAATCCCCCTGAACCACGCAAGGTATGGATCGACGATCTTCCCGAGATAGTAGGCGACGGGGTTTTCAGCTCCGGTCTTGAGCCATGAAAGGATGATTCGAATCCAAATGAGAAGCGAATACAACGATAAGAGGCCGGCTAAGAAATTCGCCAGTGTCATCAAGACCGTGGTGGTTTGCTGCATATCGATCAAATACTCCTTAGCTCCATGATACTCTTAGTCGAACCAAACGTCCAAGACCGCCGGATTTTTTTTCAGTGCGGTGGCGAGGTCGGGGGTGCACCGGACCGAAAATTCCCGACCGCATTCGACAAGGGAGGTGAGGTTCTTACCTTGTTCCTTGAAGTGAAGATACAGAGTGCAGGTGCCGCCGAAGTCGAGCGCGGTATCCCTCAGGTGGGTGATCTGCTCGGCGGTACAGAAGGATTTTTCCAATTGGACATGACATCGGCTCACCGCCCGGGGGACCAGATCGTTGGGATCGGCTTTGATGTTGTCGATCCGGAAGGAAATCCGTTCATCTCCGTTGCCCCGTTTGTCGAAGGTTCCTTCAAAGCCGTAAATCCGATCGGTTTGGAGGAAGTGGCGGGTTCGTTCAAACTCGTCGGCGAAGATCACTCCTTCAAAGGAGGTGTTCAGATCGGCAAGCTGGACGAACGCGATCGTATCGCCCCGTCTCGTGACATACGGTTTGAGCTGGGTGAGCATCGCGATGATATTGGTCTGTTGCCCCAGGGGGAGCCGCTCCATCTGGGACGTGTCGACCGTTACCCGGGTCTTGATCGCGCTTCGATAGCGATCGAGGGGATGGCCGCTTACATAGAAGCCGAGGAGAGCCTTTTCAACCTCCAGTTTTTCCTGGGTCGACCAATCTTCCACCTCCCTCATCACGAACGAGTCCATCATCTCCTCGCTTTCTTCATCGAAAAGGGAGATTTGCCCGTACGCGGTATATTCCTTCTTCCGCTGGACGGAGGCGACCGCATCGCCGAGGTTCTCCAGCAATGTGGGCCGGTTGGTCCCCAATTCATCGAACGCCCCCGCTTTGATCAGGGACTCCATCACCTTGGAATTCGTTACTTTGGAGTCGAGCCGGGTAAGGAAATCGAGCAAGCCGGTGTACGGCCCGTTCGCATCGCGTTCGGCGACGATCGCATCCACAACCCCTTCGCCGACGTGCTTGATGCCCGCCAGGCCATAGACGATTTTCCCGTCCACGACGGCAAACGAGCGAAGCGAATAGTTTACGCTGGGCGGAAGGATCTCGATCTCCGCCTCTCGAACCGTTTGAAGGTACTCGCTGAACTTGTCGGGGTTGCTCATCTCGTTGGTGAGGTTCGCCGCCCAGAACTCGGCGGGATAGTTCGCCTTGAGAAAGGCGGTCTGATAAGCGATCACGGAGTAGGCGAGGGCGTGGCTCTTGTTGAAGCCGTAGTTCGCGAACGGCTCGAGCATCTCGAAGATTTCGATCGCATGCTGCTCGCTCCGGCCCAAGGCGAGCGCGCCTGCGATGAACTTCACTTTTTCCGCTTCCAGTTCGTGGACTTTCTTCTTGCCCATGATCCGCCTGAGGATGTCAGCGGCCCCCAAGGAGTATCCGGCGATGATCTGGGCGACCTTCATCACCTGTTCCTGATAGACGATGACCCCGTATGTGTTCTTGAGCTCTTCTTCAAGCTCGGGATCGGCGTAGGTGATTGGTTGACGGCCGTGTTTGCAGGCGATGTACTGAGGGATGAACGCCATCGGGCCGGGGCGATAGAGGGCGTTGAGGGCGACCAGATCCTCGATCGTGCCGGGCTTCGCCTCTTTGAGGACGTTCTGCATTCCGGGACTCTCAAACTGGAAAATCGCGCTGGATTCTCCGCGGCTGAGCATCGCGAAGGTCGCCTCATCCTCTTCATCGATCTCTTCGATCGAGAAGGAGGGGTTTTTCGCCCGGATCAATTCCTGGGCGTGCTCAATCAGGGTGAGGGTTTTCAGCCCTAAAAAGTCCATCTTCACCAATCCGCACGGTTCAAGCAGCTCCATCGAGTATTGAGTGGAGATCGCGCCGGTCCGGGCATCGCGGTACAGGGGGACGTAGCGGGTGAGATCTTCCCTTCCGATCACCACGCCCGCGGCGTGAGTCGAAATGTGCCTGGCCATCCCTTCAAGCCGGCGAGCCGCATCAAAGAGTTCAGCGTAGATGCCTCCCTTCTTTTCCAGCTCGACCAGATCCGGCGACTGCTCGAAGGCTTTGCTCAGTGTCATCCCGAGATCGTCGGGGATCATTTTCGCGATCTTGTTGGACTCATCAAAGCTGATGTCAAGAACCCGGGCGACATCCTTCACCACCGCTTTGGCTTTGAGGGTTCCGAAGGTGGCGATCTGCGCAACGCGATCGACCCCGTATTTTTCCGTAACGTAGTTGATCACTTCTCCTCTTCGCTCGAAGCAGAAATCGATATCGAAGTCCGGCATGCTTACCCGTTCGGGGTTGAGGAAGCGCTCGAAGAGCAGATTGTATTTGATCGGATCGACGTTGGTGATGTCAAGTGAGTACGCGACCAGGGAGCCCGCGCCCGATCCACGCCCCGGACCGACGGGAATCCCCTGTTGTTTCGCCCATCGAATGTAATCCATCACGATGAGGAAATATCCTTCAAAGCCCATCGAGATGATCACCCCGAGTTCGTACTCAAGGCGCTCGGTCAGCTCTTCGGTGATGATCTCATAGCGGTTGGCGAGCCCTTCGCGAGCGAGACTCCTGAGGTATCCGGCAGGGGACTCATACCCCGCCGGCACGTCAAAGACCGGCAATTGCGGACCGGGAAATTGGATTTCAAGGTTACACCGCCGGGCGATTTCGACGGAGTTTTCCACCGCTTCTGGAACCCATGAGAAGAGGTCGATCATCTCCTCCCGGCTTTTGAGGTAGAACTGATCGTTGGGGAAGCGCATCCGATTCGGATCGTGCTTCTTTGTATTGGTGCCCACGCACAAAAGAAGATCGTGGGCGTTGGCATCCGATTGATCTATGTAGTGGATGTCGTTTGTGGCGACGAGCGGGATTCCCGTTTCATCGGACAGTTGCTTCAAGAGGGGATTGGTCCGTTTCTGCTCCTCAAGGCCGTGGTCCTGGAGCTCGAGATAATAGCGTCCATCGTCAAAGACGGAGTTGAACCAAAGCGCCCTGCGCTTCGCTTCTTCGTAGTTGTCGTCCAGCAGGTGCTGGATGATCTCGCCTCCGAGGCACGCCGAAAGACAGATGAGGCCTGCATGATATCGCTCAAGAAGTTCATCATCGATTCGGGGACGGAAGTAGAACCCCTCGGTGTACGCAAGCGAGGAGAGCATCATCAGGTTCTGATACCCCGTCTGATCCATCGCAAGGAGAATCAGGTGGTATTGCTGGCTTTTCTTTCCGCTGCCCGGCTCGGGTCGTTCAGCCCGGTCACTCGGATTGACATAGAATTCACAGCCTATGATCGGCTTGATCCCGGCTTTTTTTGCGGCATGATAGAAATGAAGGGCGCCGAACAGGTTTCCATGATCGGTGATTGCGATGCTGTCCATCCCGAGCTCTTGGACTTTCTTCATGTAGGCGGGAATTTTCGCCGCTCCGTCGAGAAGCGAAAAGTCTGTATGGTTGTGCAAATGGACGAAGCCGCCGCTGAAACTCCGGGTCATCATTCCTCCTGTATCATGCTATGAGAGCGTCTGGATATTGAGTTCATGCAGGAAGGACTCAAAGACCCTCCTGGTACGCTCCGCTTGAAATTCGGTAATCGACTCATGGCGATTTGTAAGATCGTGAACCATCTCGTAGGAGATGCTGTTCACTCGGTCGGGGTGGACAGGAAAGCTCAACAGCGAAAGCTGATTCTCCAATTCGGGGGAGATGTAGAACGCCTTCTTGGGAAAGGATGCACTAAAGCGGACTTTCGTCAAGGCTGTCTGGTTTCTGGTCGCTTGAAACGCCACGAGGATCGCCGTATCGGGTTTTCGAATTGGATTGTCGATCAGCACGAAGCGTTGAAAATCCCCCCACTCAAGACCGAGACGGATCTTCGTCAGGACGAAGGCCGTATTGCGGAGCAAAAGCGATCCATCCTTGTCGTAGAGGCGATTGACCGGAATCCACGTGGCGGTGAAGCGTCCTTCTTCCCACTGGCGAATCTCCGCTTGAGCATCGAGGACGGAGAGCGCGGTGGAAAACGCCACCCGGCTCTCCGGTTCGCATACTGAACCGCCGATCGTAATTTGGCGCCGGGTGATGTGACCGATTATGCTTCCGAGCGCACTTTTGAGAATCGATGGAAGAATCAGTTTTCCGGCGGAGAGCAGACTGCTGGCATTCACCATCGAGCCGATGTCGATATATCGATCGGTTCGGTTGATCCGCTTCAGTTCTTCAATCTCGGCAAGATCGATGATTTGACGATTGGACGGGGAAGGGTAATACTCGCTCTTGCTCATCAGATACGTCCCGCCCGCCCAAAGAAGGGGTTTTTCAATTCGCTGGAAGAGAAGGGAGAGCTCGTTCAGCGTTCGCGGCTGATGAATCATCGGGGATCTAGTTGGTTCCACGTCTTCGCCTCCTGTATTCAAACGCTTGAATCGTGATCGCCAGAAGCTCCGTTGCATCCATGCACGGACAAGTATTCAAGCTGAGTTCCTGCATGATCGCTTTTTCATCCACCGTGCCCTCTTCCCGGCTGCGGGTACTGCTCATCAGTTCGGTGAGAATCGATTCGATCAGCAGGGTTTTTGACGGATAACAATCGGGACAGGGTTTGTTTCCGGTCGCTCGGTATGCCCGCTCGATATCCCGGCAGAGACGGGTGCGCTGGAACGTTTCAAACGTTCGGATCTTGGCGTCTTTCAAGCGGAACGCGGGAACGATGCAGCTCAACACCGCCACATCATTCACCAGGACGATGCAGTTTCCGCACGCTTTGCCCCGGCAGTGGCTGAGCATCGATTTGACTCCCACGTCTTCGATGAGCATCAACGAAAGCGGTTTCGTGGAACTGACATGTAATGTTAACGACTTGGAGTCGATGGTGCATTCCAGTTTCAATGTTTACTCCTTAGAAGGTTCAGGATCATCGGCCCGTCCACCGGGATGTTCTTGACGCTCGAGCCGAGCGCCTGTTCCAAGGCGGTGAGCAGAGCGGCGGTCACCGCCCCTCTGACGGCCAAAGTCATCGAAGAGGGCATTCCTTCACCTTCCTCCTCAAGTTGGATATCGATCGCAAACCCCCTCGACTGGGAGAGTTGGGCCCCCGCTTCAAGCAGCGTCGTTACGATCGTGTGGCGAATCTTGCTGATATAGGCGGCTTTTTCATACACCTTCGGAGTGGTGATGGACACCCAAAGGGATCGAATGACCGGTATCAGCGAGAGCGGCGAGATTTCAAGTTCAAGAACGACGGCGACCCATGAGTTCGAGAAGAAGAGCGAATCTTTTGCCGATGGGTGGCGGAAGAATGTGACGGTTTCGCTGATCGGAAGCGGCTCGACGAACCGTTTTTCCTTGATGAGCTGGCACGCTCGGTGAATGTGGCGAGGCATTCTTCCGCTGTTCGCGTTGAGGACCGAAGGACCGCTGTCGAGCAATTCATTGCCGTCTTCGACAAAGGAGATGTCTTTCTTTGAGACACCCAGCTCATCGCTGATGATCTGCTTCCAGATCTCGGCGGAATTCCCGTTGCTGTAGAACGAGGTATTGATCACGACGTGGTCATTCGGCAGGAGGGTGACCTGAACGCTCTGAGTCGGAGTCCCTTTGAACTGTCGGCTGAACCCGCCGATTCCCGGAGCGAGAGCGAGGCCGTTTCCCCGGCCATACCTAAAAAAGGTGGAGTGCCGGACTCGCATCTGCCGCTGCATCTCATAGGCGGCATTTTTACGGGTGAAGTCGGCTCGTTTGCTTACCGCGGAGGCGAGCTCTTTCAGTTTCGCATATTTGTCCGTTCGAATCATCGCGGTGAACGAAGGGTTCTCCGAGGCGAATTTCATTCGCCAGGAAAGCGGATTGTATCCGGTCAGCTTCGCCAGTTCGCTGTAGTGCGCTTCGCTGCAGGCCAGCGCTTCGCTGTATCCCAGCCCGCCGTAGAAGTGGGCGGGCCGGTTGTTCGTGGTATGAACCTCGACATCGATCGTCAACGCGGCGACCGGGTAGAGGGGAATCAGCCCGGTGTGGACGTGGTTCACCAGCTCTTCCCTGAAAAAGGAAGCGCATCCCTGGTCGATGGTTGCTCGAATTTCTTCCGCTTGGATCTTGCCGTTGCTCTGATAGTAGGTTTTGCGTTTGATCTCATAGCGCGGCGGCGCGGCTTCCATCTCGTACAGGATTTCCGTGTTCCGTCCGCTTTTTATCGCCGCCACGCTGCACAGCGCGGCAAGCTGGGCGGGGATGATCAGCATCTCGTCATGGGGCGCATAGAAAGGCATGCGGTGGATGATGATGTTCTTTTTGGGAAAACCGGTAACCTCCGCCACGCTTTCACGGACATGGGCGGGCCACTGCGTCGGCGCTTCGATGTGAAGGGTCTCCCCGTCATACGTCACGGATACGCGATTGTACGTAAGGCGTTTCTTGGTTTTGGAGTGAAAGCAGTAGGAGCGTTCAAGAATTTCAAGGTTCTCCTCTTTCAGCGCCTCCTCAAGGTTGCCGAACGTGTAGGAGTACGGTGTCACGGACAACGATTCCACCGGTTCATCTTCGACGTAGGAGACGGAGATCCCCTTGGCTTTGATGAGAGCGCTTTCCCGATTGGGGCCGAAGAGGGCGAGCAGCGGTTGATCGCGATAGGTGATCGCTCCGCTGCTGAGCAGTGGAATCTGGGCATCGAGGACGCGCAGACGGTTGGAACCGGGGATATCGCGGGGAGCGACGATGACGAAGGCGGGATCGGCTTCGGGGACGACGATCTTGTCAAACCGCCCCCGAGCGATCTGACTGGTGATGAGTACTCCCTGAAGCGGAGCGAATCTGCCCATTGTCGGGCGCTTTTCTGCCATATGTTCCTCTGATTTCAAACGATACCACGCCAGAAGCGTTGGGGCAATTGCCTCTCTTGAACGCCGAGTATACAATCGAACATATGGATAGAATAGAACGCGAGATTGCGGAGCTTCGGGCGGAGTTGGAGGCCTATCAGAAGGCGTACTATGTCGACAGCCGTCCGTTGGTGGATGATCTGGTGTATGATCGGAAGTTCGACCGCCTTCTCGAATTGGAGAAACGGTATCCCCGGTTCGCCTCTCCCTTGTCCCCTACCGTTCGCGTCGGCAGCGATGTTACCAGTGATTTTCCCGAAGTGAATCATACGATCGCCGTTCTCAGCCTCGACAAAGCATACACCGAAGAAGAGCTTCTCTCGTGGATCGTCAAGCTGGAGAAGAACGCCTCCGATGAACTGGGCATCATCGTCGAAGAGAAGATCGACGGGGTCTCGATTGTTCTTTATTACGAAAATGGAATCCTTCTTCGGGCGGTAACCCGCGGAAACGGGTTGGTGGGCAACGACGTGAGCGCGAACGTAAAAACGATTCCGACAATTCCGTTGATCCTTCCCGAAGAAGTGACGGTGGCGGTGCGGGGGGAGATCTATCTTCCCAAGACGGAGTTTGAAACCCTCAACAAGACCCTTGAAACCCCATACGCCAACCCCCGCAATCTCGCAAGCGGAACGCTGAGGAGAATAAAATCCAGCGAAGTCGCCAGAATCCCTTTGCGAATCTTCGCATACGAAGGATTTTGGAGCGTCGATCAGCCGGCCACTCATCTGGAGGTGTTGGCGAAACTCAAAGCGTACGGCTTTACGATCAACGAGCATTTTGCGTATTTCACCCAGGATGCGGTTGATGCCGGGAAGGCTCTTGAAACGGCCGGCCTAAGGGCGGCATCCGGTTCGTGGGAGAGAATAGGCTCCTTCATCCACGAGCAGACCGAGCGCCGCGACTCGCTTGCCTACGAGATTGACGG
>JAAYQW010000017.1 GCA_012519115.1 Spirochaetales bacterium | reverse complement strand
GTCGTCAATCTATCGCACCAATTTGGTTCTGCAGTAAAAGAGATTCGTGAAACGAAAGGGCTTCGCCAGACTGATGTCGCCCGGCAGGTAGGAATGCTTCCAAAAACTATTTCAGCGCTGGAAAATCGCCCTGCAACAGTAAAGATTGAAAGTCTCATGAAGCTTCTGTCCGCCTTGGAGTATGAAATCATTCTGGCGCCGAAACCGAAGCAGGACGCATTTGGTTTCAACGAATTGATTGATTGAGGAATAAGGTATGAAGAGGTTGTTCATCTGGATGTTCGGAAGGCCGGTCGGTACATGGAGTGTTGCAAGGAATGGAACTCATACATTTCAATACGATGAAACATGGCTTGCTTCCGGAGATTCGTTTCCCATCTCTTTATCGATACCGCTTGGCAAGGGAGTCATTGAAGGATTTTATATACACGATTTTTTTGATAATCTCCTACCGGATTCAGAAGCGATTCGTAACCACATGCGAACCGGATTTCAAGCGAAATCATTGGCTGCGTTCGATCTGTTGCATGAGGTCGGAAGAGATGCGGTGGGATCGATGCAGATTCTGCCGGAAGGTGAGCTTCCCTCAACCGGCGAGATCACGGGCAGGGTCATTGATGAGCATGAGATCGCCCAAACGCTCAGAGGATTGACACAATTGACTCCGGTCGAGAGTGTTCCGGTGGACGAGTTTCGGATTTCCCTGGCAGGCGCTCAGGAAAAAACCGCCTTATTGAACTATCAGGGACAATGGATGGTTCCTCACGGTTCCACTCCAACGACTCACATCCTGAAAGTTCCTCTTGGATCGTTTGGGCCGTTGGGAATCGATATGTCTTCCTCCGTCGAGAATGAATATCTCTGTGCAAAGCTCACAAAGGCATTGGGGATTGCCGTTGCCGAGTGTGAGATTGAACAGTTTGAAGAGATTCCGACGCTCGTCGTCACCCGGTTCGATCGCAGATGGAGTGAGGGTGGGAAACAGGTCATTCGAATCCCTCAGGAAGACTTTTGCCAAGTAACTAAAACTTCAAGTGCCGATAAATATGAAAGCGACGGTGGGCCGGGAATTCAAACGATCATGAGCATTCTTCAAGGGTCGCAGAATGCGAGCGAAGACCGGCTTACGTTCTTCTCGGCTCAGCTTCTGTTCTGGCTTTTGGCGGCTCCGGACGGACATGCCAAAAACTTCTCGATCTTTTTGGGATCCGGAGGGCGGTATATGCTTGCTCCTTTGTATGACATCATCAGCGCATATCCGGTTTTAGGAAGCGGAAGAAAACAGATCCATCCGCGCAGGCTGAAGATGGCGATGGCCCTTCAGGGGGAGAACGAGTGGGATACAATCCTGCCAAGGCACTTCGTGGAGATGGGCAGGAAATATGGTTTGGATGTGCCAACCATCTTCCAAGATCTGGCAGGAAGGATTCCTGTTGCAGTTGAGGCGGTAAGCAATGAACTCAGCCCCGATTTTCCCCAATCCGTAAGCGAGCCGATCTTCGAGGGGTTGATAAAACAGGGAAGGGTGTTGGAGAGGTTTACAGGCTGATAACGGCTCTTACATAGATGAAATACCGAAATATTGTAAATATTCTTATGGATAACGAGATATAATCTCTTTGTGGCTGATATTATTGATGGCATGGATTATCCTTATAGTGGAGAGCTCACTGAGCGCATATGAGGAGGATGCATTTAGTGAATTTAAAGATATTCGGTATGACAAAGATATCATGAAGAGTTATCTGCAAGGACGGTTGGGCGGTATTCCAAAAATCCTCCTCGATAAAACATTATTAGATTCAGAGTGCAATAAAGGAGAAACGTAGGAGTACGAAAATGGTTCTCCGATATGAAATGATGATTATTCAGGCTCCCTCTTCGGGAGCCCCAAAAACTGAAAGTTACAGATGAATATATGATTATTGGTGTCAGCTTTGGCATCGATATTGATTTTTTGACACCGATAGAATACAATCATGTTAAAAGGCGGTACAGAACATGAATCAATATATTGAATCGGAAACAGTTGAATTAAAAGCGAAGTATACAGACTCTTTTGTGCGAGAATTGGTTTCCTTTTTAAACGCTGAAGGAGGCATCATATACATTGGAATTCAAAACGATGGCACTGTAATTGGTGTTGAGAACATAGATAGCGTATTAAAAAATATTTCAGATTGTATTACAGACCAAGTTGAACCCAGTCCCCGAGGGGAAGTTGCAAGTGAAATAATACATGAAAACAACCTGTCAATTATCGCTGTTACTGTAAAAAAGGGAATTAAACCTCTCTATTGCATTAAAAAATATGGATTTTCTTCAAAAGGTTGTCTTGTACGAATAGGGACTACATGTAAGGAAATGTCACCGGAGGAGATTCAGTTCCGTTATAAATCCCAATTTGTTCATGAAGACTATATGTTGATGGCACCATCTACATATGCGCCTCTTTCGTTTACTATGATGAAGATTTTACTTACGAGTCGAGGTTTTCATATCAACGAAAATGCATTTGAGGCATCATTCAATCTTAAGAGACATGATGGCACATACAATCTGCTTGCGGAAATTTTGGCAGATATAAACATGGTGCCATTAATATTTGTAAAGTTTGCCGGAGTAAATAAAGCTTCAATTTCTCATAGAAGTGATTATGGTGGGCAAAGTCTGCTTCTCGGATATCAAAGGATGAAGGACAGGCTGATTGCTGAAAATATATGTAAAACAGATACTACAGTTCGTCCGAGAATAGATGAATATCTATATGACATGGACTGTGCTAATGAGGCACTTGTAAATATGTTGGTTCATAACGATTGGACAATCACGGAACCGCAAGTATCATTCTATTCAGATCGCATCGTATTTACATCACACGGCGGAATTCCACGTGGAATGACGGAAGAAGAATTTTATAGTGGAGTGAGTCGTCCTCGAAACTCTGTGTTGATGAGGATTTTTTTGAATCTTGGAATCGTTGAGCACACAGGGCATGGAATACCAATGATTGTCGAAAAATACGGAAAAGAGGCCTTTGATATTCATCAGACCTATATTGATGTTACGCTACCTTTTAGTCAGTCCGTTTTGGCATCAGTGCCACAGCGTGGCACCGATCATGGCACCGATGGTGGGGATATTCGGTTACAGGAGGATTTATCTGACACTGAAAAAAGGGTGATTTTAGAGTTGATTAAAAATCCGGAAAACACATATAACCAATTGACATCTGAAATGGGCGTTTCCAGAAGATCCGTTTCGCGAGCTGTGGCCTCACTGGTTGAAAAAAAATATATTGAAAGAGTCGGTAATAACAAGCTCGGATTCTGGAAAATTATTCGTTGACTGGTTTCAGCGTTGAAAGGGGCGATGGGATACGTATCAAACGAATCATACCGTTGACCAATTCAGTGTAACAGATTGGTCAACAGGATTTTTGAGGATATTGAATCGGTGCAAGCACGAGCATCTAAAACAACCAAGGGCCCCGAAGGGCCCTGAGTTGACTGGTTGCTGTTGATCAGACCAACACTTCCATGAAGGGAACGACGGCCAGAAGCACGCCGGCCGCCACGGCCGATCCGATGACTCCCGAGACGTTCGGTCCCATCGCGTGCATCAGCAGGAAGTTCTGGGGATCCGCTTCCTGGCCGACCTTCGATGCCACCCGGGCGGCCATCGGGACTGCGGATACTCCGGCGCTTCCGATCAGGGGGTTGATCGGGTGCTTCTTGTCGAGCTTGTTCATCAATTTTGCGATCAGCACGCCGCCTGCGGTACCGAGGCTGAAGGCGACCATCCCGAGGAAGAGGATGCCGAGGGTGTTGAGGTTGAGGAACAGCCGGGCTTCCATCTTCGATCCGACCGCAAGACCCAAAAAGATTGTTACGATGTTCATCAACGCGTTCTGCATCGTGTCGCTGAGGCGATCGATCACTCCGACTTCACGGGCGAGGTTTCCGAACATCAACGCACCGACGAGCGGGGTCGCAGAAGGAAGCAGGATCGCACACATCGTCAACACGCTCAAGGGGAAGAGGATCTTCTCCAGCCTGGAGACGGGTCGAAGCTGCTTCATCTTGATCTTCCGCTCTTCTTCCGTCGTCAGCGCCCGCATGATCGGGGGCTGGATGATCGGAACAAGGGCCATGTAGCTGTACGCGGCTACGGCGATCGGTCCGAGGAGGTTCGGAGCCAGGCGGCTCGTGACGTAGATCGCCGTCGGTCCGTCCGCTCCTCCAATGATTCCGATCGATGCCGCGTCGTGCAGTGTGAAGTTGATTCCCGGAATGAAGCTGATCGCCAGCGCCCCGATGAGGGCGGCGAAGATTCCCAGCTGCGCAGCAGCGCCGAGAAGGAATGTCTTCGGGTTCGCGATAAGCGGTCCGAAGTCCGTCATCGCCCCGACGCCCATGAAGATGAGAATCGGGAAGAGCCCTGATTGAATACCCATGTCGAAGAGGATCTTGATGAATCCGAGATCACCGGTGGCCGGATCCACGCCGGAGATATAGGCCAAGGGGATATTGGAGAGAATACATCCGAATCCGATGGGAATCAGCAGAAGCGGTTCAAAGCCTTTCTTGATCGCCAGATAGAGGAGGACGAAGCCCACAAGGATCATGGCGAAGTTTCCCCAGCCGAATCCCTCGGCTATACCAAGGAAGCCGAAGAGTCCGGTGGACTCCCATAATTTTTGTAATGCAGCATTAATCATTCCTTACTCCCTTAACCGATGATCATCAGCTCGTCGCCGCTTTGCAGCTGTTGGCCTTGGGAGACGGAAATCTTCGTGATCACGCCATCGGCGGGAGCGTAGATCTCGTTCTCCATCTTCATTGCTTCCATGACCATCAGAAGCTCGTTCTTCTTCACGCTCTGACCTACCTTCACATCGATGCGCAGGACGAGACCGGGCATCGGAGCTTCGACGGTGGTCGCAGGTCCGGAACCGGTGACCGGGGCTGCGGCGACCGGGGCGGCCGCAACGCTCTCGGCGATCGCGCCTTCATCGATTCCGTATTCCACGGAAACGGGGTAGGTGGTTCCGTTGACCGTCGCGCTGTCCTTTTCGAGCTTCACGCCGTACGCCTTGCCGTTGACGGTAACGGTATATTCACCCTTCGCCTTGGCGGCTTCCGCTTCGCGGTCGTACTTGTACATTCCGTTCACCTGGGCTTTGCCGGTGAGATAGAGGATGCCCTTTTCCTTGCACGTGGCGGTGATGAAGATGTTTTCATCGGTGGTGGGCAGGTTCTCTTTCTTCAGCATCGCCTTGGCGGCCTCGACTCCCTTGGAAGGATCCTTGTCGTTGATGTCGACGACCTTCTCGGTGGTCGGCTCAAGACCGAGGGCTTCGGCACACGCCTTGACGACCTTCTTGTCGGGCTCGACGGGGGTCTTCCCGAAGTAGCCGAGAACCATTCTTCCATATCCGTCCGCGATTCGCTTCCACGGCCCGAACATGACGTTGTTGAACGCCTGCTGGAAGTAGAACTGCGAAACGGGGGTAACGCTGGTTCCGAATCCGCCCTTGGCGACCGTCTCGGCCATCGCTTCGACGATCTCGGGGAACTTGTCCATCAAATTGTTGTCACGGAGCATCTGGGTGTTGGTGGTCAGCGCTCCGCCCGGCAGCGGGCTGAAAATGATTTCAGGACTGACGGTCATCGCCTCGGGGGGCAGGATGTAGTCTTTCATCACGTCCTGGAAGACTGCTTCCGCTTCACGAACCTTCTTGATATCAACACCAAGGTCGAACTCGGTTCCGCGGAGGGCGTGCCACATCGTGAGGATATCCGGCTGGCAGGTTCCGCCGGAGACGGGGGCCATCGAAAGGTCGACCTGGGTCGCTCCCGCTTCCAGAGCGCTGATGTACTGCGGGATGCAGATTCCGGCGGTATCGTGGCTGTGGAATACGATATTCATATCTTTTCCGAGGAGTTTGCGGGCCCGCTTGATTGTCTCGTGGACGACCGCAGGGGTGGTGGTTCCGCTTGCATCCTTGAATGCGACGGAGTCGTATTTGATTCCCGCATCCATGATCTTGCGAAGGGTCGCTTCGTAGAAGTCGGGATCGTGCGCTCCGGTCAGCCCCGGGGGCAGTGCCATCATCGTCACCACGACTTCGTGGCGAAGACCGGCATCGACGATTGCCTGGCCGCTGTCGATCAGGTTGTTCACGTCGTTCAGGGCGTCGAAGTTGCGGATCGTGGAGATCCCGTGCTTCTTGAAGAGCCGGGCGTGGAGCTTGATGATGTCCCGCGGCTGGGAGTCGAGTCCGACGACGTTCACACCCCTAGAGAGGGTCTGAAGATCGGCATCGGGACCGGCGACGCGGCGGAACTCGTCCATCATCTCAAACGCATCTTCGTTGCTGTAGAAGTAGAGGGTCTGGAAGCGGGCGCCTCCGCCTGCTTCATAGTGGGTGATTCCCGCTTCACGGGCGGCTTCGACCGCCGGCATGAAATCCTTAGTGAAAACGCGGGCTCCCAGAACGGATTGGAAACCGTCGCGGAACGCAGTGACCATGAAGTTTACTTTTTTCATCTCAAATGATCCTCCGGGGGGTTATTCGTTCGCCTTCGCCCATGCTGCTGCTACGGCGGCGGCGATATCCGCCTCAGAGGCGGTGGCGGCAGCGGCTGCTGCAGGTTTGCCGGTGGCAACGGCAGGCCGCTTCGATTCGAGTTTCATGACGAAGGCCGAAAGACCTTTGGTCAGGAAAACCAGCAGAATGAGAAAGATGAACACCGTTCCCATTCCAAGAATCAACAGAACGAATCCGTTGGATAATTGGGTGAGCAGTTGTTCTTTCGGGAATTGAGGTAAGAAAACCATATGTACTCCTACGTATAGTATGGTGGCCACAGTACAGGACTGAGGGGAAATTACACCGAGTACCAGTATATCGAAAGACGACTAAGTGTTTCAAGCAATGGCAGGATACATGATTAAGCAACTTGAAATAGGCTTCCTGCTTGTCGCTTTGCGCGTCTTTTCGTACCATTGAGGGAAGATGGAGTAACAACCTGTATGTCGGATGGAATTGATTTTGCCGCCCGGATCGCCGAGGACAAGGCGATTCGGACGAATCTGGACAGGATCGGGAAAAAGATTCTGATTATGAGCGGAAAAGGCGGGGTGGGGAAGACCACCGTAACGATCAACCTGGCGAACGCCCTCGTCGACAGCGGAAAGCGGGTCGGCATTCTGGACACCGACCTCCACGGCCCGAATGTGGCGAAGATGCTGGGGTGCGAGGATGGGATTCTCTTCAGCGAGAATGAAGGGAAGACCTTTTACCCTGTTGAAGCCCGGCCGAACCTTCTGGTGATGAGCCTGGCGTTCGCGATCAAGGATCCCGATTCCCCGATCGTCTGGCGGGGGCCGATGAAGACCGGCGCGATCCGGCAGTTCCTCGCTCAGGCGGAGTGGGGGACATTGGACTACTTATTGATAGACTCACCTCCAGGAACCGGGGACGAGCAGCTGACGGTCGTCCAGACGATCAGGGAGCTCACCGGGACGATCATCGTCACGACCCCGCAGGAGGTCGCTCTTCTGGACGCCCGTCGCTCGGTCGCCTTCTCCCGGACGATGGGGGTGGCGATCCTCGGCCTGATTGAAAACATGAGCGGGCTCTTCTGTCCGCACTGCAAAGGGGAGATTCCGGTGTTCGGAACGGGCGGCGGCGAGCGCCTGGCAAGCGAACTGGGCGTGCCGTTTTTGGGAAGGATTCCCCTTGAGGTTCCCCTGATGGAGGCGGAAGACAGCGGAAGAAGCCATCTTGAAAGCGCCCCCGAGTCCCGAAGCGCCCGGGCGTTGAAGAGGATCG
>JAAYQW010000016.1 GCA_012519115.1 Spirochaetales bacterium | reverse complement strand
GGTAGGTGAAGTCCGCTCATTGTTGGCGTACGTGAAGCAGAGCTCCTGAACATAACACAATCCCATGTTTGATGTCCCGGGTGGTAACTTCATCCGGGACAATTGATTATGGCCTTGTTTGGGGAGGATTTGGTGCAAAAGTCAAGGTATAAATGCCTCCAAGCACCAGAGTCAACCAGCCCAATTCTTTTCCAAATCAAGTATCCGGTCTGCAACGTAATCAACCAACTCTCTATCATGGCTGATGAGGAGGATGGAACCGCCTTTGTCGATTACGCTCTTCTTTACAAGTTCGAAGACGTTCGCCTGAACCATCACATCCAGCATGCTGGTAGCTTCATCCATGATGAGAAGGGTCGGTTTCATAAGAAGGCAACGGGCAAGAGCGACTCTCTGGGCTTCACCGCCGGAAATCTGCCGAGGAAGATGCGATAGTATTCCCTCATCGAGATTGACTTCGGAAAGCACCTTCAGAATCAAGGCCTCCGTCTCTTCCTTCCCTTTTGCCAAGCCATGATATTTGATAAGTTCAGAAATAGAACTCCTGATTTTCTGATTGGGATCGAGGGATGCATAGGGATGCTGGTAGACCATCTGAATTCCTCTGCCCAGTTCTCTGTCATAAGGCGAAGTCGGAGTGAAAAGCGTTTTTCCATCCATCCGGATTTCTCCCTCATCCATAGGAACAAGTCCACAGAGAATCTTTGCAAGAGTCGTCTTGCCGACACCGCTTTTGCCATAGATTCCCAGGATTTCTCCTTCATCGAGAGAAAAACTCAGATTGCTAAGCACTTCTTTCTCTCCAAAAGCTTTGGAAACGGACTTAGCTTCAATCATCTGTTGCACCACCATTCGTGTTCCCCTTCCCGATGATGAAGGAGTTCATCCCTGCAACGTTCCGAGTATTCCGGACAGCGATCGGAGAATGGACAGCCTGTCCTCTTTCTCAGCGTCGGAGTGGCCTTCATGCCATTGGAAACGAGCGAAGAAACAAGACACTTTGCATACGTATTGCGAGGATTCTGAAGAAAGAAACTCCTTCCATGCTCCATGGTTCTACCTCCACAGAGGACAAGAATCCGATCCGCATTGGAGGCGACCTCGATATCGTGGGTGATGAAAAGTTGTCCTGCTTCAGGAAACAGCAATCCAAGATGTTCCAACATGCGGGAGGCTGCTTCCTTGTCTAAACCATTTGTCGGTTCATCAGCGATGATCAGTTTCGCCTTGGTGCAGAGAGCCAAAGCTACTGTAACTCGCTGGGCCATGCCACCGGAAAGCTGAAACGGGTAGCTCTTCAGAATTTTGTCAATGTCATGAAAGCCTACCGAGGAGAGGGCGGATGCCGCCCTCTTCTTCACCTCCGATTTTCTTGTTCCTGCCCGTTGCAGACTATCGTAGAGATGACTTTTAACCGTTCTGGCAGGATTCAGGAATTCCATGCCATTCTGAGGAATGTAGGCTACTTCCCTGCCCAGAAGAGAAGATGCGACCTTGGGATCGGAGCAGTCTTCACCGTCGAGAACACACTGCAAACCTTCAGCCTTGACGTTAGGAGCGAGCTTACCCATAAGGGAGAGGGCGATCATGGTCTTGCCGGAACCGGTCTCGCCGATCAGGGAAAGCTTTTCCCCTTTATGGAGGGAAAAGGAGACATCCTTCACGAGGGTTCTGTTTCCGGCCAGTGTTTTTGCATAGATGGTTCCACTGGAATACCGGAGCAGACTGTCCTTTCCTTCCTCTCTTCCATTCCTCTTTGTAGTTTCTCTGCAAGCCATCATGGTTAAGTCCTACAGTATTTCATGACGTAATTCAAGAATACCTTGCATTCCATACATTTGAAATGATTCTTTTCTTTCAAGGCTCTTGGCTCTGACTCCTCCCGCTCTCGAATGATTGATTTTGTGGAAGCTTACCGGTGGTTTGGATTCCGTACATAGGCGGTATTCCTTCCCCTGCCTTGGCTATGGATGTACCCCTCATCCTTGAGGCGCTTCAGGGCGGCTTCAACCGAAGAGCTTCCAATGCTCGGGCAGCGGTGAAGAATCTCCGTCTTCGTGAACGCTCCCAAGGTGTTGTCGACGGCTTTGCGCACGATCTCATACGGAGTGCTCTTGCGGTCCAACGACCCAAGTCTCTCTTCAAGATCCTTGTAGCTGCTGAGGATGATGCCAAGGAAGTACTTGATGAAGGAAGTGTAATCGTTCTTTTCCTCATGCCATTCGATTGAGGCGTACCCCAACACATCATAGTACGTACCCTTTGTACGTTCGATTTTCTGCTCGATGCTGATGTACTTGCCAACCATGAAACCGCTTTGATACAGCAACAAGGTGGTAAGCAATCTGCTCATCCTCCCGTTGCCGTCATTGAACGGATGGATGCACAAGAAATCGCAGATGAAGATCGGGATCAAAATCAGCGGACTCACCATGTGCTTCCCTAGGGCTTTTCTATATTGTTCACAGATCGCATCGACCGCCATCGGCGTCTTAAACGGTTCAAGCGGCGTGAATCGGATGGAAGAAGTTCCATCTGCATGAATCTCGCTGATATGGTTCTGGGTGTTCTTAAACTTCCCCCCAAAAGTCATATCGGTATATGCAAGCAGATCCCGGTGCAACTGGAGGATGACATCACTCTTGAGCGGGATATGCTCATAGCTTTCGTGAATCGTGTTCAGCACATCACGATAGCCCGCAATCTCCTGTTCATTGCGGTTCCGGGGTGCAGTCCGTTCCTCCACCAACTGTCTCATCCGTGCATCTGAAGTACCGATACCCTCGATTCTGTTCGAACTGTCAGTGCTCCGGATCTTTGCCACTTCGACGAGCCGTCTCAGCTCGACAGGTTTCTCTCTGAGGTACAAATCCTGTTTGCCCTTGTACACACTGATCTGGGCGATGAACGAGAGTATCTCTGCATCCCAAGAGGCTTCCCTCAATGTATAATAATCGAATTTGCGCATCTATCTCCCACCCGACCTATCATTCTCCCACATTATACTCTATTTTGGGAGATAATCAATCCCGGTGGAAGATAACAGAGTTTTTAGGTACGTTTCCGAAACCTTTCAAAATATCTTCCCTCAGCTGCTTCAGACGTGCATTCGAAGTACCGATGTACAAATCCTGCCTGCCCTTGTACTCGCTGATCCGGCGACGAAAGAGAACACCTTGAACCCAAGAGCGTTTCCTGAATTTGTAGTAGTCGAATATGCGCATCCATCTCCCACCTGCTGCATGATTCTCCCATTTTATGATGTTATTTGGGAGATTGCTGGTTCATATGGGAGAAAGAACAGGAATCGTTTGATGGCTTTTCCATCGGAAATGGGACAAGTGTCGCCATTTTACTCTCAAAACAGTTGAAATTAAGGGAGGTAAACTACACAATATCCGAGGAGTGCATCTCTATGATTATCGTCAAGCCGGTCGTTACCAGAAAAGAATGGAATGCATTTTTTACCTTTCCCAATAGCCTCTATAAAGGCAACAAATACTTTGTTCCCTATCTCATAACAGACGAAAAAAACACTTTCACGCCTGAAAAGAACCCCGCATATGAGTATTGCGATACCCGGCTCTTTCTTGCCTATAAGGGCAAAAAGGTGGTCGGACGCATCGCCGGACTGATCAACAACAAGCTCAATGCGATGAACGGGATGAAGCAGATGCGCTTCACCCGCTGGGATGTGATTGATGATATCGAGGTCTCCAGAGCGCTTTTTGAAGCGGTCTTCGCTTGGGGTAAGGAAAAGGGGATGACCGAGATTATCGGACCGATCGGGTTCAGCGATCTGGACAAGCAGGGCCTGCTCGTCGAGGGGTTCGACCAGGTCGGAATGTTCATCACCTTGTACAACCACCCGTATTACCATGAACATCTGACGCGCCTTGGGTTTGAGAAAGATATCGACTGGATTGAATATAAAGTGTATATCCCCAAGGAACTCATTCCCCGAGTGCAGCAAATCAGTGAAATGGCTCAAGAACGCCATGGATATCGTCTTTTGGAATTTGCCAAGAAAAAAAAGGTGATTCCCTACGCTAAAGAGATCTTTCACATGTACAATGAGTCCTATGCTCACCTCTACGGGTTCTGTCCCCTCACCGATGGTCAGATCGACATGGCGGTTGATCAATTCTTCATGGTGGCTCAGCTCGATTACATCTATGTCGTAGTGGATAAAGAGGATGCGGTGATCGGCTTCGGATTATTGATTCCCTCTCTTTCAAAGGCGATGCAGAAGTCCAACGGCCGGCTGTTTCCAACCGGACTGCTGCGCATCCTCTGGTCCTTGAAGCGCTACGATGTGCTTGATATGTACCTGATCGCGGTCAAACCGGAATACTTCGGCCGCGGAGTAAACGCCATCATTTTACATGAGGGCATCAAGAAAGCGATTGAACATAATGTCGTATTCGCAAAAACCGGACCCATGTTGGAAAACAACATATACATTCAGACTCAATGGAGAATCTTTGAGACAGAGCAGGATAAACGCCGCCGTTGCTATAAACAAGTGCTCAAGTAGGATAATCCTGTCTTCACTACGAAATTATTGAAGATGTTAGCCACACTTTCTGCCCTGTCACCACCACTCATCATCCCTTTATCTGCATTCCGATTTTGGGAAACAACGTATCCCTGCAAGAGAAAACATCGGCATCACCTGATATCTTTTTTTTATCCGGAAAAACAGAACAAGTGCTGGAGTTTTGCTTTCAAAACAGTTGAAATCAAGATCGGTTCACTACACAATACGCTAGGAGTGTACATCTATGATTACCATCAAGCCAGTCGTTACAAAAAAGGAGTGGAAAGCATTTTTCGCCTTCCCCAACAATCTCTATAAGGGCAACAAGTATTTCGTTCCCTATCTCATCTCGGATGAAAAAGACACCTTCACCCCTGAAAAGAACCCCGCGCATGAGTATTGCGATACGCAGCTCTTTCTGGCCTACAAGGATGGCAAGGTGGTCGGACGCATCGCCGGATTGATCAACAACAAGCTCAATGCAATGAACAAGATGAAGCGGATGCGCTTCACCCGCTATGATGTGATCGACGATATCGAGGTCTCCAGAGCGCTTTTTGAAGCGGTCTTCGCCTGGGGCAAAGAAAAAGGGATGACCGAAATCATCGGACCGATCGGTTTCAGCGACTTTGACAAACAAGGTCTGCTCGTGGAGGGATTCGACCAGGTCGGGATGTTCATCACCTTGTACAACCACCCCTATTACCACGAGCATCTGACGCAGCTCGGGTTCGAGAAAGATGTCGACTGGGTCGAATTCAAAGTATATCCCCCAAAGGAACTCGATCCCCGAATACAGCGAATCAGTGAAATCGCTCAAAATCGCCACGGATATCGGCTGCTGGAGATGAAAAAGAAAAAAGAAGTGATTCCCTACGCCAAAGAGATCTTTCACATGTTGAACGAATCCTATGCCCACCTCTACGGGTTTTGCCCCCTCACCGATGGACAGATCGACATGGCGATCGATCAATTCTTCATGGTGGCTCAACTCGATTACATCTATGTCGTAGTGGATAAAGAGGATGCGGTGATCGGCTTCGGGTTGATGATTCCTTCTCTTTCGAAGGCGATGCAGAAATCCAACGGCAGACTGTTTCCAACCGGACTGCTGCGCATCCTCTGGTCCTTGAAGCACTATGACGTGCTTGATATGTACCTGATCGCGGTCAAACCGGAGTATTTCGGGCGCGGAGTGAACGCCGTCATCTTGAACGAGGGCATCAAGAAAGCGATTGAGCATGGCGTCGTGTTTGCGGAGACCGGACCCGAGTTGGAAACCAACACGGACGTTCAAGCTCAATGGAAGGGCTTCGAGACGGAGCAGCATAAACGCCGTCGATGCTATAAGCGAGTGTTAGGATAAGGTATTTCCTTTGTACATTCACCCGGAATTCTGCTACAGTAGACGCCAAGGAGATGAAGATGGTAACGGTTATTTCTCTTGGAGGTTCGATCATCGTCCCGGATGCGGTCGACGTCGCATTTCTTGCCCGGTTCGATCAGGCGATACGAGCCTATCTGGCTCAGGATGAAGAGCGAAAGCTGATTCTTGTCTGCGGCGGCGGCGCTCCCGCCCGAGTCTACCAGCAAGCGATGAAAACCCTCAATGAACACACTCCCGGTGAAGCTCTTGATTGGCTCGGCATAAAGGCCACCCACCTCAACGCCCAGCTGGTGAAAACCCTCTTCGGAGAGTTGGCGTCCAATGAGGTGGTGACCGACCCGACCGCTTCATATGCGTTCGAAGGGCGAATCCTGATCGCCGCCGGGTGGAAGCCCGGATTTTCCACCGACACTGATGCCGTGTATCTGGCCGAACGCTTCGGCTCCAAACTCATCATCAACCTCTCCAACACCGCTCAGGTTTACACCGCCGACCCGAAAAAAGATCCCGATGCCAAACCGCTTGTGAAAGTCTCCTGGAAAGAGTATCGAAAGATGATCGGCGATGAGTGGACTCCCGGCCGCTCCACCCCGTTCGACCCGATCGCTTCAGCAAGGGCACAAGAGCTTGGCATGAGCGTCGTCTGTGCGGATGGGCGAAGAATCGAGAATACGATTGCAATCCTTGAAGGCAAGGAGTTCTTCGGAACTACGATCGCTTAAGCGCTAAAAAAGAGGGACACACCTCACTGAAGGTTGTGGGAAACGGTTCATCTTGGGTGAAATCGGGGATCCACGAAATTGAATCTTCGATCTCCTGGACAAAGCCGTTCTCGATTTCCAATGCTTCGAGCAGCTCAAACAACCTTTCATATTCCTCTTGGGAAATTTTTGGAAATTGATTCGTTTTTTTCGGATCTTCAAATTGAACCATCAGACTCAGATACATCCTCTCTTTGAGATGGCGCGCAAAATACCGAAGGACTTCTTCCGTGGCTTCCAATTCACCCGGAAAGAGAAGGTGTCGGACCAGTACCCCTTTCAGAAGCCCCTCCTCATCGATGAAGGTGGTCCTTCGCCGACGAATGAGATAGTCATACACTTGGATAATCGATCGCTGGTATCGGACGCTGCCGCAGAACCGTCTACTCACCCGTTCATCGAGAGTTTTAAGGTCGATGAGGTAGAGATCGATGTACGGATCGATCAGGGAAAGACCTTCGATCGTCTCAAAACCGGAGGAGTTCCAGACCACGTCCAGCGCCAATCCCTTCTGCTTTGCCAAGATGAGAGCTTCGACGATCGAAGGAATGAAATGGGTTCCGGTGACCAGATTGAGCGTTTTCGTTCCCATTTCCTGCAAAGCGAGCATCAGGGAGCTCAATGCTTCGATGCCGATCTCTATTCCATAGCCTTCACGGGAAGATATTTGACAGTTTTGGCAGTATGAGCAATGAAGCGGACAGCCGCTGAAGAAGATCATCCCCGATCCGGCCTCGCCGCTTATCGGCGGCTCCTCACCTCGATGCAAGCCAGCCCAGGCGATTCTCACTTTCGAGGATTCATTGCAGACCCCCCTCTCCCCTTCCAGACGGTTGACGAGACATCGATGAGGACAGAGTGCGCACGCTTCATAGGGATTCATAGGCGTATCATAGCTGAAATGAGAGAGAAGAAACACCTCATGCTTCACTGTTTATATCATTCTTTGTTCGGTATATTATCTCCCCTATAGTTCATATTTTTAGCCGTCGCTTGACCAGAATCGGAAAAATGCTCACTCTTAGAACATCATGCTTTGGCCATTTTTATCATCGAGCAAACCAAAACCTCATGAAGAACATCGATTCATCCTTTCAATCGACGGGGGTGGAATGCGCGGAATCGTTCCTGCAACGATTCTCGGCCAGATTTCCCATCAGCTTGAGGCTCAGGGGTCGAACATTCCCCTGTATGCCTACTTTGATCTGATCGCAGGAACTTCGACCGGCGGTCTGTTGGCTCTCGGCTTGAGCGTTCCCGCGTCCAAATCCAATCTGCCTGGCGACGGTAAAGATGCAATTCCTGTCTATGAAGACATTAAGGGACGACGATTCTTTGGTGGAAAGCCCAAGCAGCGTTACATAGGAACGATTCCTTCGTCGATCGATCTCAGCGCCTTGGAAGAGTTGTATTTTGAGCGCGGTTCCACCATTTTCCCTAAAAGCCAGACGAGACGCATCGGGCAGATGTTCGTGGACAAGTATGACGAACAGCCCTTGGAGCGCTTTCTTTTTGAAATGTTCGGCAATACCCCGCTGAAGGAAGCGATGGTCCCGACCTTGATCGTCGCCTATGACAGCGATGAAGGACAGCCGTTTTATCTGACAAGCTACAACAGCGGTTCCTTCCTGTATTGGGAAGCGGGTCGGGCGACCAGCGCAGCTCCGACGTATTTCAGACCTGCGGTTTTATATGATCGTCAGAAGCAGCGAACGGTGCGCTTGATAGACGGCGGCGTCATCGCGAACAACCCATCGCTGTTCGCCTATCAGGAAGCTAAGACATTGTATCCCGATGCCACCCACTTCCACGTCCTTTCCCTTTCGACCGCAAGCATGAACTATACCTTTAAAATCGATGGAGCGGGTACCGGTGTGATCGGCTGGATAGACCCGACCAAAGGCGCGCCGATTCAAAAGATCTATGCAAACGCTCAACTGCAGGTCGTTGACTCAATCGCCCGGGCGATTCCCGATCTCACCTATACGCGAGTACACGGAGAAGCGCGACGCGACTATAAGATGGATGAAACCGATCCGAGGATGCTTGAAGACCTGTACGATGATGCTCATGAGATCTATGCAAAGAATGAAGAGAAGATTCTCGCTTTTTTAGCTGCCCTCTTGAAGCGAACCACGTTTGATCATGTCCGCCTGGAAGAGAGGGCTCATGAGTAGTCACCCTAAACAAATCGCCTTTGAACAAACTCTTCTTGAGCTCAGTCACGCAGTTGACGATTATCTGGAAGATCGATACCACGACTACTTCGTCCGTCATCCCAACCGGCCGAAACGAGGAACTACCGCCAGCGCTTCCCAAGATGGGCTGTTTTCGATAGGAACCCAATTCACCGCCGGATATGGCAGTGATCTGGGCCGAGGCTATATCGTCGTAATCGAGATACGAACTCTTCAGGACGTCCCGCCGATCATCCGCCGGGAGATTGAAGAGGATGGAATCGAATACCTCAGAACCCAACTGCCCGTCTTTTTTCCCGATCGAAAGATCGAGGTGAAAAAGGACGGAAATCTCTATAAACTGGTTGGAGATTTCTCGTTGGGATACGCCAGCCACTAATTAGACAGGAACCCTAACTAATTGGTAAAATTGAACCCTCTCCCAATAGAATTGATATCTATGCGTGACTATTAATATCTAATTATTATTTATATATAAATGATTTATATTCCTATCATATATTGTTAGGCCTGTTTACTTTCAATTCGATTCATCGCTAATTCCCCGGTAATCGAGGTAACCGATACCCCATGACGATAGGAATACCCGAGGTTCTGAGTCTTCTTGATCGCCAGCGCGGTAAGCTGGGCGGCTTTCGTTACGCTTAATCGGAAGGAGTCCTTATTTAGGAGATAGGCAAGGAGAATCGAAGCGAAGAGATCGCCGCTCCCCGGATAGGAGGCATCGACCTGGTCGTAGCAGACAAGGTATGAGCCGTCCGCATCGCTGCAGGCGACCGCCATCTTCCCCTCTACGGGCACCGAGGTGATCGCGACCGTTGCATTGCTTTGGTTCGCCAGCTCTTTCGCCCACCTGAGAATCGTTTGTTCATCAAAGCTTTCCTGATAGGGATAGCCCAGGAGCAGCGCCGCTTCGGTAACGTTGGGACAGATATAATCCGCTTCGGTGATGAGCTTCTTCATGGCATCGATGTGCTCTTCCTCCATCGGCCCGTACAGATCGCCATCATCGCCCATCACCGGATCGACGAGGACCAGCGGCGGGTTCTTTCTGGCTCGATGGAAATGGATGAAGTCAGTAATGAGGCTCACCTGCTCGGCGGAACCGAGAAAGCCGGCGTAAATCGAATCAAACATCAGATCGAGTTTTTGCCATTCGGCGATGATCGCCCTCATCTCCTCGGTAAGCGGTTGGAAGAAGTAGGAATCAAATCCGTCGCTCTGCGAAGAGAGCAGAGCGGTGGGCAGCGGGGACACCTCCACGCCAAGCGCTTCGAGGGCGGGAAGGACGACCGTCAGCGAGCTTTTTGCATATGAGGCGAGATCATGAATTGCGGCACACGTCTTTTGCATGGTTCTACCCTATCCTACATCCTCTTTGCTGACAATATATGGTACACTTCAGGACATGATTATTCACGATACTCAGAGCGATCGAATCATTGCAGACTGGCAGACGAATCCCTTGGTGTTCCCGCTTCCCTCCGAGGAGGCTTTGGCTGATGCATATAAGAGCATGATCATCTCTTCATCCGGTTGGCGGAAAGTGTTCGCTCCCAGCGGAAATGAAGAAGATTTCGATCCGACCGTCAATGCTCCGGATCGGATCCTGGCGGCGTTGGCGGCGTATGCCCTCTACCAGCACGTGGGCAAGAAAAAACCGACGATTCTTGTCGGTCTCGATGCCCGTCCGACCGGAACGCACCTCGGTTCCATCGTGGTCCATACCCTCCTTTCCCTGGGAGTGGATGTCCGCTACCTCTTCATCACCGCAGCGCCCCAGATCATGGCGGATACCAGCCTCCGTCCCGAAGAGACCGATGCGTTCTTCTACATCTCCGCAAGTCACAATCCGATCGGTCATAACGGGTTCAAGTTCGGCAAGGAAGGGGGTGTGTATGGCCCCAAAGACGCCGAACGCCTCGCCGAGCGCTTTCGCGAGTTGGTCGGAAACGGATTGAAGTGCTTCTCCCTTCTCCAAACATACGCCCAAGCCCTTGACCCACAGATCTATAAAAAGACCCTTGAGCAGGTTGCGTGTGAACGGCAGAAAAGCGCAGAGCGGTATCGCACCCTGGTCTTGACGATCGCGACCAAAAGCAGGGAAGGGAAAGTCCATGCTCAATTCATCGAAACGATGAGACTCGAACATCAACGCAAACCGCTTGGAATCCTCGGTGAACTGAACGGCTCGGCGCGCAGCTGCTCGATCGATCGCTTCCTGCTCACGGAGCTTGGAATCGCCACTGAGTTCATGCACGATACCCCGGGTGACGTGGTCCACCCGATCGTTCCCGAAGGGAAGAACCTCACTCTCTGCATGGAATCATTGAAAACCCTTCATCGGAAGAACCCCGCGTTCGTCCTCGGGTATGTCCCCGATAATGATGGAGATCGTGGCAATATCGTATACATCAACGACAAGAAAGAAGCGACGATCCTGGAGGCTCAATCCCTCTTTGCGCTCGTCGTCCTCTCCGAGCTCGCTCAAAGCCGGCTCGCCGATCCCAAGGCCCCCTTGGCGGTCGTCGTCAACGGGCCGACCTCCAATCGCGTCGATGATATCGCCCGCTCTTTCGGAGCGAAGGTGTTTCGGGCTGAAGTAGGCGAAGCGAACGTCGTGGAGCTTGCCGATCTCAAACGAAAAGAAGGATACATCATTCCGATCCTCGGCGAAGGCTCGAACGGAGGGAACATCTCCCACCCCGCAAAGGTCCGCGACCCGTTGAACACTCTGCTCTCTTTGGCGAAACTCTTGAACCAGGAGGAGCTGAGCAGGCTGTGGTTCACCCTTTCGGGGCAGGAGCAGCCCGCCTCGTTGACGCTCGATCGCCTGATCCGTTCCCTTCCTTCCTATATCACCACAGGAGCATACTCCTCCTTGGCGCAGCTCCAGGTGAACATCGAACACGGTCTGCTGAAGACTCGGTACGAGGAGTTCTTTGAAGAGCTCTTTGTTCGTGATCAGATCCTGTTCAACAGCTTCGGCATCACTTCCTACAAGATCATCCAGACGGAAGGAACGGAGGAGCGGATCGGAAGCGGTCCGGCATACCGGACTCCTCCCTATAACGGCGGCTTTAAAGTCGGATTGTATGACGATGAGAACGTGATGACCGATTTTCTGTGGATGAGAGGTTCAAAAACGGAACCGATCTTCCGGCTGCTCGTCGACTGCAAAGGTGATCATGCGAATCGGCATGACTACCTCTTGGAGCTTCACCGCCTTATCATCACCCGAGCCCTCCAATCGTAGTTACAGCCCCAACGCCGCTACCGCCGAGCCGATCGTCGGTGAATCATCGATTCGGACGAAGCGGTAGTAGCGCTTGTGTCTACGCTGCAGGTAGTGATGGAGATAGAAATTCGTGTACTCAAGAAGGTATTCGGTCTTGTAGAGGGTCGTGCCGTCGGCGTTGATGCACACCGGTTTCCGGGGATCGGTCCCCGATCCGCTCTTGAGGATCGTCGATGTGAGATTCGCCGCGGTCAGTTTCGCCGCCCGTTCGATGACGGCGTTGATGATCAGCCAAAGAACATGTGCATCACCATCATCGCCTTCGACACACTGAACGAGCTCATAGCCGGAATTGAACGGCATCTCGAGATAGTTGCTCATCACGGTCGTCGAAAGCGTTTGGATTCGCTCTGCATAGCGCCCTCCGAAGGTCTCGGAGAAAAGCCCGGCATGAATCGCTTCGGTAATGATGGAGCCGCAGATCGGCCCCAGATAGGCGCCGCTGATCATCTTCTCAAGATGATATTGGTCAGGCTCTTTGGTTGAGTCGAAGAACTTCCGGTCGAAGGGACCGGGACAGTAGTCGAAATTCCCCGATTCGATGTTGATGATCTGGGTTTTGGAGGGGTCGGCGGAAAGCTTGACGATCTTTTTATTGGACTCAATGTAGGCGGTGTTCGTCCCCGTACCGAGAATAAAGCCGACATAGCCGCTATAGGGAACTTCACTCGGAGTTCCCTGGCCGGCGAGGAGCGTCGCCACCGTATCGTTCAATACGGCGACTTTCTTCTTCCTCACATCATGTCCGCGACGAGCCAGCTCGGCAAGCAGGCTTTTGCCAAGCGGCATCCCGATCACCTCGGGCGCTTTGATCTCTTTGGAGAACACCAAGGGAATCCCATCCCGATCTGGGGTGATTTCGGCGGCGTAGGAGAAACAGAATCCGATTCGATCGCTCAGGTCGATGAGTCGCTCCACCTCATCTGCGATGATCGCAAAGAACCCCTTCGCCGTCACCTCGCTTTTCACCCCCGGCATCGAGGTTTTCTTGAACTCCGAGATGCGGGGGTTCTTCTCCTGATCGAATCGGACGAGACAGGTTCTCAGGTTGGTCCCTCCGGCATCGATCACGATGACCGGCTGATCGGCCGGTATGGTTTCGCTTGTCGTGGTATAGGTTGGAATCATCTTCAGGGATGAGCGTCGATCACCTGCAAGACCTTTCTCCATCTCCGACAAGAACGATGTGATCAATTGATCCATATCAATCTGATCGGCATCGATCTTGTAACGATTGAGGAACTCTTCGGTCTTTTGGACGATCTCTTGCATTTCCTACTCTCCATTCACTGTCAGCTGTCTCGGTTCGATTACAAAATACCCCTCTTGATCGGTAAAAAGCAAGAACGAACCGCGAATTGAAACATCGGTGCTCAACCGAGTGCCGATAGCTTTTACGTCAACGACCGCCTCGATCGGATCGATCGCTTCTCCGGTAACCACTTTGCTCATCAGACTCGCCAATGTAACGCCCTCTCCCCAATCGGTGCTCACCCGTCCGGTAAGCGAAACGTGTCCGACTTCCCATTCATGGGTATCGAGGAAGAGAAGAGCAACATCGTTCAACGGACCCCTGGCGCTTTGGAGCAGCGAGAGCAGGAAGTTGCTTTGGGGCTTGTTTAACGATTGGTAGGTTTTCCGATAGATGCCTAAATCGGCTTCCTTCAGTTCGAGCGCTTTCGGAAGCGTAGCTCGAACCTCTTTTTCAAACACCGATCCGGGCAGGTTCAATGCGGGGGTGTTGAGAAACGCGGCGACGTTGGCAATCGTGGCGTCGCTTATCGCGGTAACCGCGATAAGGATATCCCGCTCACTCGGTTTTGCCGCAGTGAGCGGGAAAAGAATGACGAGAAGGATGAGAAAAAATCCAATGATTCGTTGTTTCATCTTGTTCGTATCATAATGGGAACGATCGCTTAAGACAATGAAGAAGAGGTGTGATACACTGAAGCAATGAATAAACCGTCAATTCTTTGGTATGACCTTGAAACGTTCGGTCTCGACAGCCGGGGGGACCGGATCGCCCAATTCGCCGCGATTCGGACCGATCTGGACCTTCAGCAGATCGAAGAGCCGATCATCCTCTACTGCAGACTCAGCGATGATTACCTCCCCGATCCTCTTTCCTGCCTGGTAACCGGCATCACGCCTCAGGAGGTGAACGAGAAAGGTGTCATCGAAGCGGAGTTCATCCAAATCATCAACAACGAGTTCAGCAGGCCAAACACGACCGTCGCCGGCTTCAATTCAGTCCGATTTGACGATGAGTTCATCCGAAACGCCCTCTATCGGAACTTCTTCGATCCCTATCGAAGAGAGTATGAAAACAACAACTCCCGGTGGGATATCATCGATCTGGTCCGTGCAACCTACGATTTGCGGCCGGATGGAATCCGATGGCCTGAACGCAATGAACTGAACCGTCCCGTGTTTCGGCTCACCGCCCTGACCGAGGCGAACGGGATCGATCAGGTCGGGGCGCACGATGCGCTGGTCGATGTCCGGGCAACGATCGCGATCGCCCGCCTCATCAAGGAAAAGCAGCCGAGGCTCTACCGGTATTCCTATGATCTCCGCTCGAAAAACAGGGTGAAGAGACTGCTTAAAGCCCCCTTTGGCGGCGAGCATACATCCCTCGCTCTGCACACGAACCCGCTCTTCTCCTCGGAACATGGCAATACCCGGCTCATTCTTCCGCTTACCTACCTCAAGACCAACTCCAATGCGGTCGTATGCTTCGATCTGAGCTGTGACGTGGAGCCGCTCCTGTCAGCGGCGGAGGAGACGCTGATGACCGTGCCCGGGGTTTTCACCATCTCGATCAACAAATGCCCGTTCATATCACCTGTGAACGTCCTCACGGAGGAGTTGGAAAAAAAACTGGGAATCGATTCCGCTCTCGCGGCGACACGAGCCGCGTACATCAGGACCCATCCGAACGTGCTTGCCACGATCCATCGGATGAAAGACACCTTTGAACGGGTCGATGATGTCGATTACCAACTCTATGATGCATTCTTCACCACTCGGGACCAGCAGGTTTTTGAAACCCTTCGTCGCGCGGAGCCGAGCGAGAAGATGAGCTTTCTCAACCGGGTCCAGGACCCCCGGTTCGGCAACCTTCTCTTCCGGCACGTAGGACGGAACTGGCCGGATGCGTTCACCGAAGAGGAGTATACACGTTGGATGAGCCATTGCGCCAATCGTACCCTCAATCCGCCGGGTGATGGTAAAATGACGTGGAAGTTCTTCTATCGGAGCATCGAAGAGAAGCTTGAGTCGATCGATGTCACGCCGCAAGAGAAGCAGATCCTTGCCGAGCTGAAAGAGTACGGCATCGCTCTTGAAGCGAAGATTTTCGGATAATACGCCCAGCTATGCAAAGCAAACCTCCTTTTGTATACTTCCTCTATGCTTGAGAAGTTAGCCGAATACCAAAGTCAATTGGAACAGATCGATGTTCAACTCGCCGACGGCGCGACGATGAAAGATATGAATCTCTACAAGAAGCTCGCCCAAGAGCGCAGTCAGCTCCAGCCGATCGTTGATGAGCTGACACGACTAAAGGAGATCGCCGATCAGATCGCCGATGCGAAAGAACTGCTGAAAGAGGAAACGGACAGCGAGATGATCGCCCTGACCCGTGAAGAGCTCGAAAGTCTGGAAAATGCGTTGGAGAAAACCACCACCAAGGTGAAACTGCTTCTGATTCCCCCCGATCCGCTGGCGGGAAAAGACATCATCATGGAGATTCGGGCAGGCACCGGCGGAGACGAAGCGGCTCTCTTCGCCGCCGATCTGTTTCGGATGTATTCGCATTATGCCGACACTCGCTCCTGGAAGATGGATATCCTCTCCTCCAATGAGACGGGAATCGGCGGTTACAAGGAACTGATCGTTTCGATCAGCGGGAAGGACGTATACGCATCGCTTCAGTATGAAAGCGGCGTCCACCGCGTTCAGCGCGTTCCGGAAACGGAAAGCGGAGGAAGAATCCATACCTCGGCGGTCACCGTCGCGGTGCTCGCTGAAGCGGAAGAGACCGATATCGAAATCCGCACGGAAGATCTGAAGATCGAAACGATGCGCTCAAGCGGTCCCGGCGGGCAGAGCGTCAACACTACCGACAGCGCGGTTCGGATGACCCACCTTCCCACCGGTCTCGTGGTCATCTGCCAAGATGAAAAAAGCCAAATCAAAAACCGGGCGAAAGCGCTTCGGGTGCTTCGCTCCCGACTCTTTGAAATGGAAGAGGAGAAGAAGGCGAAAGAACGGGCGGAGGACCGAAAGAGCCAAGTGGGCTCAGGGGATCGGAGCGAGCGGATCCGCACCTACAACTTTCCTCAAAACCGCCTCACCGACCACCGGATAAACCTCACCCTGTACAAGCTCGATTCGATCATGGCCGGCAATCTGGATGAAGTGATCGAACCGCTGAAAATCGCCAGCGGAGAGGCCGCACTTGCCGAGGCATAGGATGACCTTCAAAGCGTGGAGCGCTGAAACGAAGAACCTCTTCATTGAACAGGGAATCAGCGACACCCCCGATCTGGATGCCCGCCTCCTTCTTGAACATGCGACCGGATACGATCAGAGCCGACAGATCGTCAATGCAGCCGAAGAGCTCTCCGGTCACCAGCTCGAGCTCCTTGAGAACCTGAGGAATCAACGCCTTGAAGGACGACCGATCGCCTATATAATCGGCTCTAAAGAGTTCTACGGGCGCTCGTTCTACGTTGATGAACGGGTGCTCATCCCCCGTCCGGATACGGAAATCCTCATCGATGCGGTCCTTGAAGCAATCAAGAACGGTCTTGTTTCCTGTGAAGATCCGATCATCGACGTGGGTACCGGCAGCGGTGCGGTAGGCATCACTCTCGCTTCCGAGCTTGGTTGTAGGGTACTCTTGAGTGATATCAGCTCCGATGCCTTGGACGTCGCCCGAATCAACAGTCGGAGGATACTGGACCGGGAGCTTGAAACGATTGCAAGCGACCTGCTTCCTCTTGGGCGAAAATATGGTATTATCGTGAGCAACCCCCCATACCTCACCGATGAGTGGGTGGCGGCGGTCGATCGAAGTGTCACATATGAACCGGCTCTCGCCCTTTGGGGGTTCGGAAAAGACGGATTGGATGTCATCAGGGCGCTGGTCGCGCAAAGTTCGAGCCACGGTTCGCTCTTTGTCGAATGCGACTATCGCCAGGCAAGGAAGGTGGCCGAGCTTTTTGAAGAGCATGGCTTTACGAATATAACGATAGAACGTGACCTTCAAGGGTTGGAACGTGTTGTCTGGGGAGTACGAACGTGAATGCGCAGCTGATTGAGCGATTCATTCAAAAAGCATTCAAATATCCACAGGAAGATCAGGAGAAGATCTTAGCTGCGGCGACGTTCGCCGCCTCCAAGCATGAGGGTCAAATGCGTGCCAGCGGCGAGCCGTATCTCATTCATCCCCTGGCTGTCGGTGAGATTCTCATCCAATTGAAGATGGATGCCGACACAATCTGTGCCGGAGTCCTCCATGACACCCTTGAAGACACCGATACCACCTACGAGGAACTGGTCAAACTCTTTGGAAAAGCGGTAGCAGACATGGTGGAGGGCGAAACGAAGATCGCCAACATCAAGACGATGAGCAAATCGGTCCAAGAGGCGGAAACGATTCGAAAGATGTTCTTCGCGATGAGTGAAGACATCCGGGTCATCATCATCAAGCTCGCCGACAAGCTGCATAACATGCGAACGCTTCACCATCTTAAACATGAACGAGCCCGAGAAATCGCCAACGATACGTTGGATATCTACGCGCCCTTGGCGGACCGTCTCGGTATTTCCTGGATGAAGGATGAGCTGGAGGATCTCAGTCTGAAGACCCTCAAACCCGATACATACAACCACATTCAGGAATACCTCTTATCGAAAAAGAGTGAGCAGACCGCCTACTTGGCTCGGGTGGAGAAATCGATTTACCGAGCATGCGGAGACGCAAACATCGCCGATGTATTGGTCACCAGCCGTGCCAAACACGCCTACTCCGTCTACATGAAGATGAAAAAGCGGAAAAAGGAGATCGATGAGATCTTCGATATCCTCGGAGTGCGGATTCTTTGTACCACGGTGATCGATTGCTACACGATTCTTGGGGTCGTCCACCGCCTCTGGCCACCGATCGAAGGACGTTTCAAAGACTATATCGCGATGCCGAAAGCGAACAACTACCAAAGCCTTCACACCACCGTGATGGCGCTCGACGGAAAACTCCTTGAGATCCAGATCCGTACCCATGAAATGCACTTTACCGCCGAATACGGGGTCGCCGCCCACTGGTCCTACAAAGCGGAAACGGGCAGTGACAGCGGCAATTGGGCGCAGATGGACAATGAGCAATTCACCAAGATCGTCAGCAAGCTCAAAGCATGGTCCAGTGAAATTGAAAACAGCGAATCCTACATGGATGATATCAAAGGGGATCTGCTGCGGGATACGATTTACGTGTTCACCCCCAAAGGGAACATCGTCGAACTGCCTAAGAACGCCACCGCTTTGGACTTCGCCTATCAGATTCACACCGAGGTCGGAAACCGGACCACCGGGGCGAAAGCGGATGGATCGATCATCCCCCTCAATGCTCCGTTGAAGAACACTCAGGTCATCGAGATCCTCACCAGCCCGAACGCCCGGCCGCACGTGAACTGGCTGCGCTATGCTCAGACAAACAGCGCCCGGAAGAAGATTCGGGCGTGGCTGAACAAGTACGATGAGAATATCCTCATCGATAAGCAGATCATCGCCAAACGCAAAGAGATCGAACAGGCTCAGGCGAAAATCGAAAAGAGGCGCCCCGAACAACCGCCGGTCGAAGGGGACGATGATGGGATCATCCGCCAACACGTCGATCCTTCTCGGATGAAATTCCGGGTCGGGGATGAGAAGAACATGATGATCCACATCGCTCAATGCTGCAACCCCGTCAGAGGCGATGACATCATCGGCTACGTCAGCCGGGGCCGGGGCATCATCGTTCACCGCACCGATTGTCCCAACCTCAAAAACATGACCGAGGTGAAAGACCGATCGATCGATGTCGAATGGGAAACGGAATTCCCCAAACTGACCAAACGGTTTGCCGTGACGAGCAAGCGCACCTACGATCTGTTCGGAGAGATCGAAGGCGCGCTTAAGAAATACAAGGGTCATTTGATCGAGGGTCGCCTTCAGGATGATGAGGAAGGCAGGCTGATGGGAACCTTCACGATGGAGGTCCAGCAGGAGGATGACTTCAAGAAGATCATCAAGACCCTTAAAACGATTCCTTCAATCAACACGATCAGCGAGATCCGCTGACGTCTTACTCCTGGATCACCCGAATGATCTCAGGCAGCAGCTGCTTTTTTCGGGAAAGCACTTGCGGCAATAAGTACATCCCTTCACCGGCTTTCTCATAGGCAAGCTTCTGCTCGGCGATCGGCATTCGGGTAAGGAGCAGCACGGAGTTCTCTTTGACCACATCGGTGATCAAAAAGAGCGCCCAATCGAGGTTGTACGCTTTCTTGACCGTTTCCAATTCCTCAAGATACCGAGTGCGATAATCCTCGACGTCATCGAGCGTGGTTACTTCGCTTTGCCCGATGCCAAAGTCGACTCCGCTTTCTCGATAGCGCTTAAAGTCTCCCTCGATCATCACCCTGGCATCGCTTTTAGCTAGGGAAGCCCCTCCGGAGAACATCGTTTCCCCGAATGTATACATATCATCCACTCCGGCGATCGAGAGAAGATCCTGGACTGCGGTGTAGTCTTCGAATGTCGTGGTGGGGCTTTTAAGCATGATCGTATCGCTGACGATTCCCGAAAGGAGGACTTTGGCGATATCGCTCGACACTTCAACGTTGTGGCGCATGAAAAGCTTGTAGACGATCGTGCACGTCGAGCCGAGGGGCTCGCAGCAGATGAAGATCGGGTTGCGGGTCTTCGCCGCTCCGAGGCGGTGATGATCGACGATTTCAACCACCTCAGCCTCCTCCACTCCGGTGATCGCCTGATCATTTTCATTATGGTCGACCATGATCAGCTTGGTCATCGGCTTTTCAAGGAAGGAGCGCCGGGAAACATAGCCTCGATACTCCTTGCCGCTGAAGACCGGCAATTCTCTATAATCGTTGTTGGCCATGAACGCCCGCGCTTCATCAAAGAGCATGTCCGCTTGGAGCGAAGGAAGTTTTTTTATCAGCAGTTCACTGACCGGTACGCACAAGCGGAGCAGCCTGATTGTTTCGGCGGTGTCCGTTTCGCTGACGAACACGCTGCCCGCATAGGAGTCCCAATCGATCTGCGAGATCGTTTTGGTGCGGCTTCCGGTGAGGACGATCGCCGGAACGTTCAGTTCGATCGCTTTCCTGATGTGCCGCTCCCGATCACCGACGACGAGAATCGGCATCGGTCCTTTAAAGCCCTTCATCACTTTTTCATAGGTCGCGAACTTGTTGGCTCCGACCGCCAAAGGCGCCCTGATCGTTTCCTCATTCCCCCTTTTTATGAAATATCCCGGAATGACGACTTCAAAGTTTTTGACGAGAAAGTTGTAGATCGGCCGGCTTCCCAGATTTTCCTTGAGAATGAAATCACTGATCTCATCGATCGTTATCAAGCCGATAAAGCGTGTTCCTTCCATGATCGGGAAAACGGATTGGCGCTCTGTGTTTTTATAGAGGGTGATCAAGCGGTAGACGGGATCGGCGGGGCACATCGCGACATCGGGTTCGACGATGACCTTGGCGACCCTGGTTCGCACATCCCGCTTGAATGGCGGAGGGATCAACCCGAATCGATTGAACTGAGCTCGGGTAGCCTCATTGAGGTTTCCGCAGCGAATGGGGAAATAGGTATTGCCCGGATCGATCTTGTTTTTCAGCTCGGCATACGCATATGCGCTGCAGATCGAATCCATATCGGGGTTCTTGTGCCCGCTGACGAAAATCTTTGCCACTATCCTCTCCTTTTGCCCCTATCGTAGCGTAATATCGAGGGGCGTACAACTGAGAGGAAAGGAAAAACCTCTGCGGAAAAGCTCATTGTTTCATGGTTCAAACCATCTTCTTCTCATTGGAAATACTCTCTTGTTGGGATAGAATCAAAGAGTGGAGGAATCGTAATGCCTAAAGTAGTCATCGCTAATGATCATGGTGCAGTCGAGTTGGCAGCTACTCTGGTAGAGTATCTGAAGAAGATGGGCTATGAGGTGAATTACCTCGGCACCGCAACTGAGGATTCGGTGGATTATCCAGATATGGCGGTCGCGGCCACAACGGAGTTTAAAAAAGGCGGATACGAGTTCGGAGTTCTTCTTTGTGGAACGGGAATCGGGATATCAATCAGTGCAAACAAGGTTGATGGAATTCGTTGCGCCCTCGTCCACAGCACCTACACCGCCACGATGGCCAAACGCCACAACGATGCGAACTTCATCGCATTCGGCGGACGGGTAGTCTATCGCGAAGAGGTCGAAGATATTCTCGATGCATTCATCGACGCCGTCTTCGAAGGTGAGCGCCACCAAAGGCGGGTCGACAAAATCATGGCGCTCGAGAATCAGGACTAAAGCCGTTTAGAGGGGAAGATGAAGGGGTGCGGAAGGAGCTCGTCAAAGCGACGAACCAGATGCACCCCGTCTCTTCCTTCAGCCGCATCGACATCCAGAAGATGGACGGTCGTATCACCCCTGCTGAATTCAGCGAGGACTTGCAGACATTGAGCGCATGGCGGTGCCGGAGGAGAGTCGGAGCTGACCACCACGAGGCACTCGATTCCGATCACTCCTTCATCAGCGATCGCCCTCAGCAGGGCGCTGCGCTCGGCACAGATCGTCGCCCCATAGGAGGAGTTCTCCACATTGGCTCCCGGATACACCTTCTTGGTCCGATAGCTTACGATCGCGCTGCCAACCTGATAGTTCGAGTATGGTGCGTATGCATGAAGACGCGCCTTCAACGCTGCATCGATCGCATCCCCGAGCACGCTCTCATCCATCTCTTTGACGGGATCGGCGATGATATTGGCCCCGAACGGGGTGCCTGTGTACGAGCCGATATACCCGCGAAGCAACGCATTGAACTCATCAGGATCCGAGAAATCTTCAAACTCGTCGAGCGTGCCCATCACCGCATCCGCTCCGCTGTCGAAGAGCTCTTCCCTTCCGAAGGTGGTGGTCAATCCGAGGACGGTGCAACCGGCGGCTTTTCCGGCGACCGTTCCATTGAGGGCGTCTTCGACAACCAGGCACTTGTCCGCGTCGATGCCCAAGAGCAATGAAGCGATCTGATAGATGTCCCCATACGGCTTGTTGCGTTTTACCATATCTCCGGTAACGACCTTGTCAAAGATCGATTCATCGACCCCGATCGCTTCCAAGTTGAGGAGCATCTTCATCCGCACGGCGCTGGTAACGAGGGCGATCTTCAGTCCGGCCTTTTTGGCGTTGGTGATGAATCGGATGACTCCCCCCAGCGGTCCGCTTTCTTTCGCGATCCGAGCGTAGTGGGCAAAGAGAACGAGTTTCTCCACTTCAAAGTCCAGACCAAGACCGTACTTTTCCCCCACCCCCAGAAGATATCGCTTATCGCCGGTTCCGATAAAAGGAGTGAAGTCCTCCTTCTTGACGATCACTCCCTTGTCGGCAAAGAGCTGCATCGCCGCTTGGAGGATGATCGGTTCGGAGTCGATCAACACCCCGTCCATGTCAAACAAGATCGCTTCAATCATCAGTGCATCACCGTTTTTCCGCGTCCGACAGCATGTTGAGGAATAAATTCACCGTTGCCGGCTAAACCGAGATACACCCCGTCGCCCATGATGAGCCTGCCTCCGAAGTAGGTCATCATCGCCTTCCCGACGACGGTCATGCCTGAATATGCGCTGTATCCGCTTGCCGAGTGGATGGCGGCATCACTGATCTTCCACTGGTAGTCGGGATCGAAGAGGACGAAGTCCGCATCACTGCCGATCCGCAGGGCTCCTTTGCGCGGATAGAGGCCGAACGCCTTCGCCGGAGCGGTCGAGAGAAGATTCACGACCTGCTGAAGACCGATCCGTCCGCTCTTTGCGGCAAAGTTATAGACCAGCGAAAGCAGTTCCTCACTTCCGGGAATGCCGGGAAGGATCGTTCGACTGTCCTTGGAGGAGAGTTTCTGTTCTTTCGTGAAGGCGCAATGGTCGGTCGCGACGACTTGGATCTCCCCGTTCAACAACGCTTCCTGCAACGCCGATCGATCTTCTTCCTCCCGCAGCGGAGGGGTCATCACCCACAACGATCCGTCTTTGCCCGCAAGCTTCTCATTGGTCAGGAACAGATAGTGGGGAGCCGTTTCGACGATGACCCGCAATCCTTGTCTTCGCAGGTAACGAACCGCCTCCAGACCCGCCTTGCTGGAGAGATGGACGATGTAGATCGGTATACCGACCTCAAGGGCGATCTTCCCCATCGTTCGAATCGCGACCGCTTCCGTTTCGGAGGGGCGGAGAATCGGGTGAGAAGAGGGAGCATAGCCTCCCTTGTACGCTTTTTCAGCGCTCCGGATGAGCTCGTCATCTTCACAGTGGATCGTGACAAGCAGATCGAGCTCTTTGCAGATTGCGAAGATCTTCTTCAAATCCTCTTCTTTTTCGATCATGTACCCGACGTTCTTGTAGGTGGTGAAGAGCTTGATGACTTTGACGCCGACCTCTTTGAGTTCAAGCAGCTCGTTTTTAAGATCCGGGCGGTAGGAATAGATTCCTTGATGGAGGGAAAAATCAATCGCCATCCCTTCGCTCATCGCCGCGATCCGTTCTTTGGCGTTGACCGATAACGATCGTTTTTTGTCATCATCGGCGAAGTCCACCACGGTGGTGACACCGCCATAGGCGGCAGCCCGCGAACCTTCGGCAAAGGAATCGGCGGTAACCGTGTTGCGGCTTTTCAGATGATAGTGGGTATGCGCATCGATGATGCCGGGAAGAATCGCCAGTCCGTCGGCTCGGACGATCTCCACCGGACCGTCAATCTCATTGACCTCGATCTTCGGAGCGATTCGAACGATAATCCCATCTTCAATGAGGATATCCGCATGCCGGGTCCACTCGGTATCCACCAGCAGACCTTGTGTAACTAGGAGTCTTTTCATACACCTAGGATACTCCCTGAAGGAGCAATTATCAACATTTACTAGGCGGCTTCGGCTCTTGTCTAATACCGGACCCTCGCTTCCTTGACGGCCTTCACCTGATCGAGGCGGCCTACGGGGGTTGAGATCGGAGCCTTCTTCAACGAGCCGGGATCGCTTTTCGCTCTTTTGGCGATTCGGATCATCGCATCGATGAACGCATCCAGATTCTCGAGGCTTTCGCTTTCGGTGGGCTCGATCATCAGCGCCTCATCAACGATCAGGGGGAAGTACACCGTCGGGGGGTGGTACCCTTCATCGATCAATGCTTTGGCGAAATCTTCAGCGGTTACTCCATACTGCTCTTTGTAGTTTTTGACGCTGATCACGAACTCGTGCATGATTCCGCCGGTATAGGGGATCTCATAGTAAGGCTTCAGTTTCTTCGCCAGGTAATTGGCGTTCAGCACCGCATGATTTGCGGCGGCTCGAAGGCCCTCGCTGCCCATGCGGAGAATGTAGACATACGCCCGCAGGAAGACGAGGAAGTTGCCCCAGAACATGCTCACCTTCCCGATCGAATCAGCCTGGTCCCAATCGAACGCGTACCCGCCTTCCCGCAAAACGATATCCGGCTTCGGAAGAAATGGGCGGAGCAGATCGTTGACCATCACCGGTCCGCTGCCCGGGCCGCCTCCGCCGTGGGGGGTGGAGAACGTCTTATGCAGATTGAGGTGGAGCACATCGAAGCCCATGTCACCGGGGCGGGCTTTGCCCATGATCGCATTGAGGTTCGCCCCGTCGTAGTACAGCAGGGCTCCTGCTTCATGGACCGCTTCGCTGATCTTGAGGATATCCTCTTCAAAGAGTCCGAGGGTATTGGGATTGGTCAGCATGAGGGCGGCGACTTCATCGGTGAGTCTGCTCTTCAGGCCATCCAGATCTACCAGCCCCTTCCTGTTTGAAGCGACTTCAACCACATCGAAGCCGTTGACAGCCGCACTGGCGGGGTTGGTTCCATGGGCGCTGACGGGAATCAGCACTTTGGTCCGATTGAGATCGCCCCGTTTCAAGAAGTAAGAACGGATCAGTTTAAGACCGGTGTATTCGCCGTGGCTGCCGGCGCACGGTTGAAGCGATCCCCAGGACATTCCGGTGATGGAGGAAAGATCTTCCAAGAGGTTGTACATCACCGATAGACATCCTTGGACCGTCGAGGTGTCCTGAAGCGGGTGGATCTGCGTGAATTGAGCCATCTGGGCGATCTCTTCGCCGAGCTTCGGGTTGTACTTCATCGTGCAGGAGCCGAGCGGGTACATTCCGTTGTCGACTCCGTGAACCATCCCGGAGAGACGGGTGAAGTGCCTGACCACATCGAGCTCGGAGACTTCCGGCAGGCGGGCGCCGCCCTCCCGTTGGAGATGGGAAGGAAGATGTTCGAACTCGTGGTCAAAGGATCTCGGAAGATCGAGAGGGGGGTAACAGTACGCCAATCGGCCTTTCTTGCTTTTATCAATCAACAACGGTTCAATCATTTCATTACCCTCTGAGCCGCCGCGATATACATCTCCAGCTCTTCTCGGCTTCGCTTTTCCGTTACCGCGACAAGAAGAACGAGTTCATCGGCGGATTTGCGGGTCAACGCGGAAAGCCGGACACCGGCAAAGATTCCTTCGTTGCGCAATTCCTGGAGGAATTTACGCATCCGCTTCGCATCATGGAAGACAATCGGGAACTCGCACCAGAACGGATGGGCATTCAGTACGTCCAATCCCGGAAGATGACCGAGATGATGAGCCAGATAGTGCGCTTTGGCATAGGATTGCCGGGCCGCTTCGACCATCCCGTTCCACCCGAGCGATGAAAGATGGATCGTCGTCATCAGCGCGGCAAGAGCTTGGTTTGAACAGATGTTGCTCGTCGCCCGTTCACGCTTGATGTGCTGCTCCCGCGCCTGGAGGGTCAGAGTGAAACCTCTTCTTCCTTCAGCATCGGCGGTGATTCCGACAAGACGACCGGGTATTCTTCTCAGCAGCGGTTGTTTCACCGCCATGTAGCCGCAGGACGGACCCCCGAAGGCAAGACTGAGACCCAGACTCTGGGTGTCGCCAATGGCGATATCCGCTCCCCATTGACCGGGAGTCTTTTGAATCGCCAGGCTCAGCGGGTCGCTGCTGATCGCAAAGAGCGCTTTACGCTCGTGGAGCAGTTCCGCCATGCCGGTATAATCTTCGACAAATCCGTAGCGGTTGGGCGATTGCACGATCAAGCCGCCGACATCATCGCCGATCGCAAGGTTTGAAAAGTCGGTGATGCCATCCTTTTCCTCAACCAGTACGATCTCATACTCCGTTCCGAGCACCCACGTCTTCAATGCTTTGAGGGCGAAGGGGTGGATCGTTTCACTGACCAACACCTTTTTGGCACCTCGTTTGGCGTTTACCATCAAGAGCGCCGCTTCAACAATCGCATGCGAACCATCATACAGCGAGGCATTCGCTATATCCATCGAGGTGATTTCACAGATCATCGATTGAAACTCGAAGATCGCCTGAAGCAATCCCTGACTCATCTCCGCTTGATACGGGGTGTAGGCGGTCACAAAGGAAGGCAGCGAAGAAAGCGCTTTAACGGTGGCAGGAACGATGTGGTCGTAGCATCCGCCGCCGAGAAACGGAATTCCTCGGATGTTTCGTTGAGCGATCGAATCGATCATCCGTTGCACTTCATCTTCAGTCCGTCTATGGGCGATGGGAACCGAATCTTCGAGGAGCAGATCCTCTCCGACCACCTCGAAAAGCTGGTCGATCGATGAGAGACCGAGCGCTTCAAGCATGTGAGCCCGATCCTCATCCGTGTGGGGAATGTAGGGGTAAATCATGTGATGCTCCGCCTCTTGCTTACAGCGAGGCTAGGTAGGTTTTGTATTCGTTGCCGTCCATCATGGAGTCATAATCTTCTTGAGAAAAAGACCCGAGAACGTACAGATGGTTCGCATAACAGTCTTCGTTGATCAATTCCGGAGAACCGTCAAGATCTTCATTCGCTTCAAGGACGACTCCTTCAATCGGGTTGATGATCGGACTGGCTGCTTTCACCGACTCGACCGAGGAGATCTCCTCATCTTTTTTATACCGTTCACCAATCGGAGGCAGTTCGACGAACACGATCTCCCCGAGCTCGTCCTGGGCGTAATCAGTGATGCCGACATACGCTTTTTCACCTTCGATGCGAACCCATTCATGATCCTTGCTATAGCGCAACGTATCTAAAATCCTGCTCATCTTACTCCTCCGCGTAACGTGTCAATGCTACCATTCTCCCCCTTACTTGTCGAGTGGAAAAGCCGTTTGCAAAAACTGCAGATCCAATTGCGGATACAGCACGAATTTGCTCAACAGCGCAAGAACACGCTCATTTGCTTCTTTTCTGGCATTCGGTTCCGTCACCGCACGAGCCTTTGAAGGCTGGCCGGCGTTCTCGCCTTTGGTCAGGATGACCGGTTTCGTGTTCTTCAACACCAAAGCAATGATGGAGGCGACCTCTTTCATCTCGCGCTCCCCCATTCCGAGGGTCGTGAGCGCCGGCGTACCGATTCTCAGGCCGCTGGTGTACCACGGTCCGTTGGGATCGAACGGAAGACTGTTTCGGTTGAGGGTCATCCCCGCCTCGCGCAGGGCGCTTTCCGCTTGACGACCGTTGAGACCGAAGGAACGCACGTCCAACAGCATGAGATGGTTATCCGTTCCGCCGGTGGCGACCGTGATTCCTTCATCGATGCACGCCTTGGCCAACGCTCGGGAGTTTTCGACGATCTTATGAGCATAGTCGGTGAAAGAAGGATCCAGAGCCTCTTTCAATGCGACCGCTTTTGCGGCCATCACATGCGGGAGCGGTCCGCCGAGGACGAGGGGACATCCTTTATCGACGCTCTCGGCATACTCTTCGGTGCACAGGACCAATCCCCCACGGGGACCACGGAGGGTTTTATGCGTAGTGGTGGTCACCACATCCGCCCAAGCCACCGGATCATACTCGCCGGCAAACACCCTCCCGGCGACGAGACCGGCAAAGTGGGCCATGTCCACCATAAAGACCGAACCCGCTTTTTTCGCGATTTCCGAAAGGCGTTTGAAGTTTATCGCCCGAGGATACGCACTGTAGCCGGCAAGCAGGATCAACGGCTTCAGTTCAAGCGCCTGGCGTTCGATCGCATCATAATCCAAGAGCCCGGTCTCTTTATCGACGCAATAGGAATACGCATCAAACATCTGGGCGCTGATATTCTGCCGATATCCGTGGGTCAGGTGACCGCCGGAATAGTAATCCAGACCGAGCAGTTTCTGATTTCCCACCGCATGACGAATCTTGTTCCAATCATCTCTATTCAGATCGGCGGGATTGGAGATGCCGATCTCTTCCAAGGAAGGAACCGTGACCTTCGTGTTGAGAATCGCCCAATACGCCACCAAGTTGGCATCCGCTCCGCTATGCGGCTGGACATAGGCGTGCTGAGCTCCAAACAGCTCTTTGGCGTAGGTGGAGCCGCGCTCCTCGATCGCATCGACGTTATCGCAGCCGGCGTAGAAGCGATGGTATGCGAAGCCTTCACTGTATTTATCCGTCAACAAGTTTCCCATCGCCGCTTGGGAGGCAAGGGAGGAATAGTTTTCACTGGCTATGAGCTTCAGGTGGGTACGTTGATCGCTCAATTCGTTCACGATTCGGGCGGCGATCCGGTCATCCACCTTGGCGATGAGATCCAAGTTCGCAACAAACCCGATCATCGCTTCATTTTCAGTTCCATATTCTTGAATGTATTTTCCCAGAGCGCTTGTTTGCTGCATATTCGACCTCGCTGTATATTCTTTTCTACGTATCTTGCCGATGAAACCAATCGATGTCAACAAAACGGGTTTTATTTGTATTATAATGTTGCATTTTTAACGATTTTTTATAAAATTGCATGTATGTATCAAATCGATACAAATTCAGCATAAGAGAGTGTAGCGTATGGACAACTCACAGAAACGAGAAGTACTCGGAAGCCGTCTGGGCTTCATCTTACTGTCCGCAGGGTGTGCGATCGGACTGGGAAACGTGTGGCGCTTTCCGTTTATCACCGGCCGGTACGGCGGAGCGGCGTTTGTCTTGATTTACCTCCTCTTTTTGGTAATCCTGGGACTCCCGGTGATGGTCATGGAGCTGGCGATCGGGCGGGCAAGCAAACAGAATATCGGTCTGTCCTTCAAGACCTTGACCCCGGAAAAAAAAGGCTGGCATTGGTACGGACATGTAGCGATCGCCGGCAACTATGTTCTGATGAGTTTCTATGTGATGGTGACCGGCTGGGTGCTCGCCTACCTCTTTAAAACCCTTGGCGGAGGGTTTGTCGGCTTGGACGCCGCCGGAGTCGCCGGAGTATTCGGAGAAATGCTCGGTCAACCCGGATATATGATCTTCTGGACCGTGCTGGGAATCATTCTCGGGATGATTCCCGTCGGCATCGGTCTGCAGAAAGGTGTTGAGCAGATCACCAAGTACATGATGGTCGGACTGTTTTTCCTCCTAATCATCTTGGCGGGAAACTCGATCGCTCTGAAAGGTGCGGCCGAAGGACTTAAGTTCTACCTGATTCCGAACTTCGCCCGGATGGCGGAGGCGGGAGTGGGCAATGCGGTCTATGCAGCGATGAACCAGGCGTTTTTCACCCTGAGCCTCGGAATCGGATCGATCTCGATTTTCGGCTCCTACACCAGCGACAAATATCGACTCACCGGCGAGTCCATCCGAATCATCGGTCTTGATACGTTCGTAGCGCTCCTTGCCGGCCTGATCATCTTCCCGGCGGCGTTTGCATTCAACGTCGAAGCGGGTGCCGGCCCGTCTTTACTGTTCATCACCCTGCCCAACATCTTCAACCAGATGCGTGGCGGTCGATTCTGGGGATCGTTGTTCTTTCTCTTCATGAGTTTTGCCGCGCTTTCGACGGTCATCGCGGTGTTCGAGAATATCGTCAGCTATTGGATCGATGTACATGGGGTCTCCCGCCGAAAAGCGGCGATCTACAATGGTCTGGCAATGGTCGTTCTCGGTTTACCGGCGATTCTCGGTTTCAACGTCTTTGCATCGTTCCAGCCGCTCGGTCCGGGAAGCGGAGTCTTGGATCTGGAAGATTTCATCATCAGCTCCAACATCCTGCCGATCGGCGCCTTGATCTTTTCTCTCTATACGAGTTGGAAGTATGGATGGGGCTGGGACAGTTTCATCGCCGAGGCGGATAAAGGCACCGAAGGGGCTATGTTCCCGAAGATCTTCAAACCGTACTTCAAGTATGGCCTGCCCCTCATAGTCTTCGTCCTGTGGATCCTCGGATACGTCGACATCTTCGGCGCTTGACTATAATTTGTTGTACGTTTACAATTTCAACGCTTTAGAGCAAGTAATTTAGGAGGATTTGTGGCTAAAGAAGAAGCAATCGAAGTTGAAGGAATCGTGCGCGAAGCACTGCCTAATACGATGTTCCGCGTTGAACTGCAGAATAATCACGTCATTCTCGCCCACCTTTCGGGCAAGATGCGCAAACACTATATTCGAATTGTTCCCGGAGATTCGGTCCGGGTAGCGCTCTCACCATATGATTTGACGAAAGGCCGAATCATTTACCGCGAGCGATAAACGTATGATATTACAAAGCGGCTGGAAGTTCCAGCCGCTTTTTCATCTCTTCAGGATGACCCAGATCACTCCGCTGCCGCCGTAGCGTGCCGGAGGGGAGTAGAACTCCGTCACATTCCTGCTGAGGCGAAGAATCCGTTCAATCTCCTCTCGAATCAGCGAATACCCTATTTCATTGTGCAGACCCTTCCCGACGATGAAGGCGAGTTTTCGGATCTTGTGCTCTTTTGCGGTAGCGAGGAATTTTTTCGCCTCAACCCCCGCCTCGCTGACTGTCATTCCATGCAAATCCAACGTCACTTGGGGCAACATCTGGCGCAAGGCGCTCAAGGTGGGTTCTTCAGGCCGGGATTTCTTCGCTTTCTCTTTCGCCGCCTTCTTCAGTGCGGCCTCTTCATCACCGATCTCATTCCATTTACGATACGTATCGGCAAAGGACCACGTCGCACCGCTTTCTTGCCGATCTTGAAGGGCTTCTTCCATCTCGACGCTCGCCACGAGCTTTTTTATTTCATGTTCCTTTTTTGATTGCCGCTTCATCTTTTTAGGAGTCTTGGGTTTTTGTGTTCCCTCAAACTCCTCGAGCAAGGCGCCGAAGTCCTTGGTCGGTTTGTAGGGGGCGGATTTTCTGATCGGTTCCGGAGGTTTCTTCTTTTCCGGCTTTTTGCCCTTGTTCTCCCACTCTTCCAGGATTTCTCCGAAGGAACGGGAGAATTCAACGTTCTTCGAGCGCTTCATCTGCTTCGTCACCCCTTCCAGCGTCCCGCTTCGCTCCCAGCTCTCCAAGATGTCTCCAAAGTCGGCGGAAGGATCGTAACCAAGGACAACTGGCTCTTTGCGAGCGGAAGGACTCTCGCCTTGAGAGTCCTTCCTTGACGAGGGTGATCGCTTCTTCTTCGCCATTATACTTCCCGAACATCCAGGAGCTGGATGACGAACGGTTTGACGATTTCGACGATCTCGCTCATCGGAGCGCCTTGAACCTTGATCGTGCAGATCGCGTTCGTCGGATCGGTGCCCATGAACGTTCCGAAAGTGATGATATCGATTCCCGCTTCACTGAGCGCTTGACTGATTTTGGCGATCGTTCCGGGTTTGTCTTCGACGATGAAGGAGATGCGAACACCAAAATGGCGGGCTCCGAAGAGTTCAAGAAGAATCTTGAACATATCGCTTTTCGTCACGATGCCGATCAGCTTGTCATCTTCCATCACGGGAAGACTGGAAAGATCCTGGTCGACCATCAATCGAGCGGCCTCTTCGACCGTCGTGTCTTTGCTGATCGTCACGACGTTCTTGCTCATCAGTTTTTTCACGGTGAGCTTGCTCAAGAGGTAGGCCATCTCATGGATCGAGAGGCTGCTCATCGGTGACGGGGTTGCATAGAGAATATCTTTCTCGGTGATGATTCCAACAAGCTTCTTATCTTTATCCAAGACCGGCAGCCGATGAACCTTCTCCTGCTTCATCAACGCTGACGCTTCGGAGATCGACATATCCGGCGATGCAACAACCGGATTACGGGACATTCTTCGTTCAATAATCATTATCGGCTCTCCTTTCTCCACTTCCATGGTACATGAGCTTGCGTTCAAATACTACTCTTATTCACCCAGGTACGCTTTACGAACCTTCTCATCTTCCAGCAAATTGGCCGCCTTGTCGCTCAGCACGATTCGACCGTTTTCCATGACATATCCCTCTTTGGAAGCGCGAAGGGCCATGCGGGCGTTCTGCTCGACCAGAAAGACCGTTACTCCATCCTGCTTGTTGATCACATCGATCTTCTCAAAGATATCGGCAACCACCAAAGGCGCCAGACCGAGTCCCGGCTCATCCAACAGAATCATCCTCGGTCCGCTCATCAACGCCCGGGCGATCGCCATCATCTGCTGCTCGCCTCCGGAGAGCGAGCGGGTCTTTTGACGCTTCCGCGCTCCGAGGATCGGGAAGAAATCATACATCGCCTCCTTGCGCTGAGCGATGAGATTATCGTCGCGGACAAGGAACGCACCCATATCCAGATTCTCTTCCACCGTCATGTCGGCAAATACCCGTCGACCTTCCGGGACGAGGGCGATTCCACGCGAAGCGATCAGGTCGGTAGTCAGATGACGGCCCCGGTTGGCGGTACATATCGTCTCTCCGTCGAAGGTGATCGTACCTTCAACCAAAGGTTCCAGTCCGACAATCGCTTTCAGGAGGGTGGATTTTCCCGCTCCGTTGGCACCGATCAGACAGACGATATCTCCCTCATAGACACGCATCGAAACCTCTTTGAGGGCACGGATATTGCCATAGGAAACGGAGATAGCATCAACGACAAGCAGTTCTTTCATCATTCATCCTTTCCCAGATACGCTTCAATCACCTGAGGATTGCTCTGAATCTCTGTAGGAGTACCCTCGGCAAGCTTCTGTCCGTAGTTCAACACGGTGATCGAATCGCAGATATTCATCACCAATTTCATATCATGTTCAATCAGCACGACGGTGATGCCAAGCTCCCGGATCTTCCGGATGATTCGAATCAGATGGTCGGTTTCCTGGGGGTTCATCCCCGCCGCCGGCTCATCGAGGAAGAGGAGCTGGGGGTCGGTAGCAAGCGCTCGAGCGATTTCAAGCTCCCGCTGCTTGCCATACGGCAGGTTCTTGGCCATTTCGCACCGATAGGAGTGCATATCAAAGAAATCAAGCCATAGAAGGGCCTTGTCGTAGATTGCATCCTCTTCCTCTTTCATGTGGACGTAGCTTCTCAGCGCGTTGAGAAAACGCCCTTTCGTTTCATCCTTGCCGGTCTTGAAGTGTCGACCGATCATCACGTTCTCCGCAACGGTGAGATCTTTAAAGAGACGGATGTTCTGGAACGTCCGGGCGATTCCGAGACGGCAGATCTTATGAGCGGGAAAGCCGGTGATGTCTTTGCCCATGAAGCGAACCTTCCCGCCGGTAGGGGTATCCAAGCCGGTCATATTGTTGAACAGCGTCGTTTTTCCCGCTCCATTAGGTCCGATGAGGCCGGTGATGAGGCCGCCTTCAACTTGGAAATCCACGTTGTTGACCGCAATCACTCCGCCGTATGCCCGAGTCAGTCGTTCCGTTTCCAAGATGGTCATGACTTCTCTCCTTCCTCGTTGCCGTAGCGGATCTCTTCACGCCCGAGCAGACCCTGAGGTCGCCAGATCATCATCACCACCAGGATCAGACCGAAGAGAATCTGTTTGAACTGCGGCGG
>JAAYQW010000015.1 GCA_012519115.1 Spirochaetales bacterium | reverse complement strand
GATCGTTCCGCTCTTTGATGGTCAAAAAGGGAACTCCCGCCGAAGCGAAGCAGTGGCTTGCCGATACGGCGGAAAAAGCGTTCAACACCCCCGGATTCCAAAAATTCATGAAGGACAACGGTCTGATTCCTTCCTTCTTCAAACTTGACGAATTCGCCAAGTACGACCAGACTACCATCAAGGATTACGAAGCTATTTTGAAGGATGCTGGTCTTTACAAGATGTAATAAGGTGGTAAGAAGATGTCATTGCTGAAAAATCGAAAGCCCCTGCCGTTAGCGTTTATGCTTCTCTCGGTATTGTATTTCATCTATGTGGTGAGCCTCGGCTCATCCAGGATGATCGGTGATGAAATCGGCGGAGATCCGGGTGGGATGCTCCTGCCCCTCGTTTTATCAATCTTCATGTTCATCGCTTCCACTATCCTGTTTATCACGGATCGGGCCGATGATGCATATCGAAGCGGAGGGGTCCAGAGGTCTCAGCGTGGCCTCTTTGTCCTGACGATTGTTGTTTCGATTCTCTACGTGGCGCTCATGCGCCACGTAGGGTTTATTATTACGACAAACACCTTGCTCATTACGCTGACTTTTGCATATATGCGCGAAGGCGTAAAACGTGAAGACCTTGCATTGTGGGGCGGAGGCGTTGTCGGCTCCCTCGTTCTCCTGATTGCAATCTATACAATCGGCCGGCGAGTGACCCGCTATCTTCTGCTCGCTTCCCGACAAGGCGTCATTCCAAAGTTTCTCGGTTCCAACGGTATGACGTTTGGTATTACCCTTGTTTTGGTAGGAATTCTTTTTGCCCTCGTATATTTTGCGGGGAAAAAACTCTTTTCACGCTATGACGCAGCTGCTCCGATTCATGCCCTCTTCCAAGCAGGATTCATTGCTATGGTCAGTACGGAGCTGTTATATCTTATTTTCCGCCAACTTTTCCTCGTTGAATTGGTTCGCGGCTTGGTCTCATGGTAGGAGGGAATACACGATGGAAAATGCTTTTCTTGCAGGCTTGGCCCAAATCGCAAATCTCTCCACGCTCTTGTGGATGTCGATAGGGTCGGTGGTCGGTATCCTTCTCGGCGCCTTGCCGGGACTGACTGCCACGATGGGTGTCGCTTTGATGATGCCGATCAGTTTCCAGTTGCCGACCGCGACGGGAATCGGTTTGCTCCTAGCCGTGTATTGCGGGGCGGTATCCGGTGCTTCCATCCCGGCGATTCTGCTCGGAATCCCCGGAAACCCGAATGCGATCGCAACAGTCGAAGACGGACTGTTGATGACAAAAAAAGGAAAGGCTGGCCAAGCGCTCGGCGGAGCGGTCGTCGCTTCCTTCATCGGAGGAATCGGCAGTCTGTTGGCTCTCGTGCTCTTCAGCCCTCTCATTGCACGGCTTACCCTTGCTTTCGGTCCGGCTGAAAAAACCACTCTCGCCCTCGTCGGATTGGTCATCATCGCATCCGTCTCGGGTAAAAACATCTGGAAAGGATTGCTCATGGGAGCATTCGGAATGGGGCTGGCGTTTTTAGGCACCGATCCGTTCAGCGCTCAGGTGAGGGTACCGTTTGCAAACGTTCTTTCCCGTACCCCCTTGGCCAGCGGCCTGGATTTGACCTCTACACTGATCGGACTCTTCGGAATTTCCCAAGTGTTCTATGAATTGCGCAAACGCTTTGAACCCCCGCAACCCGTAGAACCGATCGAAGTCAAGGATATCTTCCCTCCTTTCAAAAAAATCATTTCGATGTGGAAGATCATCTTAAGCAGTCTCGGAATCGGAACGATCATCGGATCGATTCCGGGAACGGGAGCTTCGATCGCGGTCTTCATGGCCCATAACTCGGCAAAGAACATCACCGAAAGCTCCAACGGCAAACTTGATCTGGTCGGAACAGGCTCGCTCGAGGGGGTGTTCGCTCCTGAAGTCGCGAACAACGCCGTTACCGGCGGCGCCCTCATCCCCGCTCTTGCGCTTGGAATCCCCGGCGATGCGGCGACGGCCGTACTCATCGGTGCATTGATGATCAAAGGCGTAACGCCAGGGTTCCACCTCTTCGCCACCAATATGTCCTTGGTCTATGCAATCTTCCTCACGATGCTCGTGGCGAATATCTTCATGGCCCTTTTCCAGCTTCTCGGAGTCCGGCTCTATCCCAAGATTTTAAGCGTTCCTGAACAACTCTTGCTGCCGTTGATTCTCGTTCTTTCCTTCATCGGCGCATATGCGATCGCCGGCCAGGCGACGACCGTCGGAATCTACAATCTGGGAATCTCGCTCGTGATGGGACTGATCGGATACGCTCTGAAACGGGACGATTACCCGATTGCTCCGATCGTTCTCGGACTCATCCTTGGAGGAATGTTTGAGGAGAACTTCCGTCGTGCCGTCAAGCTCGCCGGCGGTAATTATCTGGTGTTCTTCACAAAACCGATCTGCCTTCTGTTCATCGGCCTTTCAATCCTTTCCGTTGTTCTGCCGATTCTTTCCCGTCGGAAAAAAGCCAGACAATGAACGTATACCTTTTAGGATACACGGGTTCGATGCAACGCCGGGGGGTGTCCAACACCTCCCTGGCGATTACCGCCAAGGGACAAACCCTCCTCGTCGATCTCTCCGGATCGCCCATTCAAGCGCTCAAAGAAGCCGATATTCATCTCGCGACAATCACCGGGGTCTTGCTCACCCACACCCATATCGACCATATCTATGCTCTGCCCTCGCTCCTTCACCAGTTCTGGCTCGGCGGCCGAACCGAGCCGTTGGCTCTCATCGGCAATGGTCCGACAGTGGCGTTTGCAAAAAAGCTCGTCGACCTTTTCGAGCTCGAACGGAAAAAAGGGTTCTTCTCGCTCGTCTGGCATGAGATTGAAGAGGGGGTTCTTACGATCGGCCAGCTCTCCCTGCGCCTCTTTCCCGTCATCCACGGAGTACCGACATTGGGTCTGTCCGTTCAGCATGACGACAGACACTTGGTATACCTTTCCGATACCGTATATACCGAGACATGGCCTTCATTCTTGCAAGGCGCTGATATTCTGATTCACGAAGTGGGAGGACTGAGCAAGGAAGAAGAGGCGCTCATCAAAAAAGGGCACTCTTCCGCCCGTCAGGCCGCCCGATGCGCCCTCGACTTGAAGGCGAAGCGCCTGATTCTTGTCCATCTTCCCGAAGATCCAAAGGAGGATGAACTTCTTTTGAAAGAAGCTCAAGCGCTCTTCGCATCAAGCGAGCTGCCTCAGCTTAATGTACCGTACTGAGTCATCAGGTCGGTTACTGCCTGAACTTTCCGCTCATCGGTATGTTGGATGAGATACTCCTCCTGTCTTAAAACTCCTCCCATATGGATATGGTCTTTCCGATAGCTCATCTTTGAAGGCTGGGAAGCATGGAGATTCATATGATATTCTTCAGCACGAACCATTTTCAATACCCGTTCAATGTTGTGTGCTTTGATTCCCCCGCCGGGCATGATGATGATCCTGTTTCCATAGAGCTCCAACAATTGATTAATCAGCTCGCTTCCTTCAAACACCGATGGCTCTCCTCCGCTGGTGAGCACCCGCTCCGTTTTTTGTCGATCCTTCCTTCAGGGGTGAGAATCCCGAAGACGATCGCATTCGCTCCCGCTTCCTTGAAGAGACGGACATCCTCCTTCATCGCTTCGAACTCCAAGTCGGAGTAGCAGAAATCTCCGCCGCGATGATCGATTCGATGGAATCCAGGCAAATTTCGATAATCTTCATCGTATTTCCTTCTCCTGTGTCAATCCATTGCGTGAGCATCTTCTTCTTGTTATCGTACAGTATGGCTAAATTCGTTCCATACAAAAACTACTTCTACAATCGTCTTCACGGAATGTCTTCGCTCGTGGTCACCGCGGTGGGGACCGAACAAAGTCCGCCGGGCTTTGTTCACGGTCCGGAAGTAAGAACCTTTCATACTCTCCATTTCTGCCTCAAAGGGTCGGGAGTGCTGAGGATGAATACCTTGGAACACGATGTGGGAGTCGGTGACCTCATGTTGATCTACCCCAAAATAAAGGTATATCCCAAAGCGGATCGTCAGAATCCCTGGGAGCTTATCTGGGTCGGGTTCAACGGAGCGGATGCCCGTCTGCTTACCAGCGCGATCGGCCTTTCTCCCACCTCTCCGGTCGTTCACACGAATACTCTTGATCGCCAGCGCATCAAACAGGCTTTCGATGCAGTCTATAACGCCCGAGGTGATCGCCCCAGTCAGATCGTGGCGATGACCGGTGCTCTGTACGCCCTGCTCTCGCTTCTGATGGAACTCAGCGGCACGCCCTTTCCCTACACCTCGGGTCAGGAATATATCGACCCGGCGTGCGACTTCATCGCGCTCAACTACAATCGATCGATAACCGTTGAAGATATCGCCCGGCATGTCGGGGTCAGTCGCTCCTGTCTCTATCGGGCGTTCATCAACAACCTCTCCCAATCACCGCAAGAATATCTGACCTCCTACCGGGTAAAAGTCTCGTGCAGCCTCCTGGAACAAAGCAATCTCCCGCTGAAGGAGATTGCGTATCGTTGTGGTTTTTCCAGCTCGCTGTACTACTCGAGGGTGTTCAAATCCGTGATGGGAGTTCCCCCTTCCGAGTATCAGATGCGCTGCAATCCCGAATAAAAGCCCATCGGTTACCGGGCAAGCAGTTTTGCCGCCGACTCCCTGTCGACGTACAGGCTCCAATCGGGGTGCGTCTTCAGAAGCGTAGCCGGAACCATCGGATCGACTTTCGATGTGATCGTGTTGTAGACCGCTTCCGCTTTCACCGCATAGGGAACCGCCGAAACGATGTGCTTGCACGCCATAATCTGCTTTGGGCTCATCGTGATCGCCGTCTTGGGGACATCATTGAGCGTTGCGAACCACCCTTCGCCCACTTGCTGCTGCTTACAACGATCGTCCAACTCGACGACCATGTATGGTTCGGTGGTATCGAAATTCGCCGGAGGATCGTTGAACGCGATATGTCCGTTTTCACCGATTCCGATTACTCCGACATCGACCGGCTTTTCCTTGATACGTGCGGAAAGCTTCGCGATCTTCCCTTTGATATCGCCTTCCCCGTCGACATAGTGGGCGGCTTTCAGGTTGATCTTGGAAACAAAGCGTTCTTTCAAATACTTACGGAAGCTTGCAGGGTGGCTTTCCGGCAATCCCACGTATTCGTCAAGGTGAAACATCTCCACCTTTGACCAATCGACGTCGGAATGAAGCAACGCTTCCAGAGTATCGAACTGGCTGGCGCCGGTGGAAAGAATGATTCTGGCTCCACCTTTTTCTTTAATCGCCGCCTGCAACAGATCGACAATCCTCTTGGCTGCTTTTTTCCCCAGCTCTTGCGGGGTATCGGCGATGGTGATGGTAATACTCATGGCAACTCCTCCTAATCTGTCAATGTGTGGGTATTCTCTCCACTCACAAATACACGTTGAATTGAAATATCCTCATCAAAAATAATCAGATCCGCTTGCTTTCCTACAGCGATCGATCCCCTGGTGGAATCGAGTCCCACGAACCGCGCCGGAAGCAGGCTTGAAGCCTTTACCGCTTTCGGCAAACTCAGACCGACGTGGTTCATGAGCGTTCGAACCATTCGATCCGTAGTGCACACACTGCCAGCGAACACGGTCTTATCGGGCATTTTTGCGATTCCGTCCTCGACAATCACGTCGGTTCCCCCTACGAGCGGACCTAGGATCGACGGCCCTTCCGGCAAGCCGGCAGCCCGCATGCTGTCGGTGGTGGCGCAAATGCTGTCGGCATCCTTGCACTTGTAGATGAGCTGAAGCAGCTCCGGGGGCAAGTGAAGGCCGTCGGCGATGATCTCCAGCTTCAGATCGTCGATCAGATAACCGCTTTCAATCACTCCCAACACTCTGAAGCCGCCTATCCGGATGATCGTGGACATCCCCGAATAGAAGTGGGTCAACAGCTCGACCCCATGATCGACCGCTTTGCGCATTTGTTCGTAATTGGCGCACGTATGTGCGGCGGAAAGATAGATCCCCTCTTTTTTGAGCACATCGGCCATCTCATAGGCGCCCGGCAGTTCGGGAGCGAATGACCAGCGCCGGATCAATCCCTCGCCGGCTTCCAGAATCGGCATATAGTGTCGGGGATCCGGCACTCTGAGGTGACGCTCCTCCATCGCCCCTTTTTCCTTGTGGCAGAAATAAGGCCCTTCCAGATGAAGACCCGGCAAGTGCGGCATCCCCTTCGATACGGCTTTCGCCTCCTTAAAATCTTTGAAGGATTGAAAAAGGTGTTCATCGGTGGAAGAAAGCGTGGTCGGCAAAATGGTGGTCGCGCCAAACTTCATATGCGCTTTGGCGGCCTGAATGAACGCTTCGACACTTCCATCCATATAATCGTATCCGCCAGACCCATGGGTATGGATATCGACAAAACCCGGACTCAGATAGAAGCCTTTGCAGTCAACCACCTTCCCATCAAACGAAGGAGCAGGCATCGGTCCGAATGCCTTGATAATACCATCTTCTTCAAGAAGATACCCATTTTGAATAAGCGAGTCCTCAAGGACCAAGGCTGCATTGATAAATAGGTGCACTCACCCCTCCTCATTCCTACGTAAACGGTACCATGTCCTCTATCCAATCAACCATACAGCTTTGTTGCAGGTGCATATCATTTTGTTGCATCTACACATACTCGGCTTCCCCTCGCTCCACATAACGATCAGTAACCGCTAAAATCAATCCAACCGCCTCATCAAGCCCTTCTTTCGTTGACGAAGCAACCTCCCAGCGAGCGATCCCCTCTTCGCTTCGGCTGATTCGCTGGGCGACCTGGAGCCAGGATCCTTCCAGATCGGAGGTTTCATCGATTTTCAAAGGAAGCCCTTTGCGCATCAACGTCGCATCCAGAGAAGACCCATCTTCCATCTCCTTGAACACCGTCAACCCCCGGTTGGCGAAGATTCCTTCAACCTCACTCACTACAGGTTCAATATGCTTGTCATCAAAGAAGTGGCATGGCCATTCCCTCCGCCTATAGATCGAATCCTGCAGTTCCATCGCACGTTCATATTTCTCGGGATAATGACTGTACATTCGGGCTGTCAGGAGGGCAAAGAACAACGTATTTTCCGTAGAGGCGAACCCTTTGGAAAGATCGTTCAGATCATAGGGAAAGTTCATGTAGTAATGGGCGGATTCTTCACTTGCGAGCACGTATTGATCATCGAGATTTTTTCTAAGCGCTTCTTTGATGAAAGAGTGTCCGTTGCGGATGATGTGAACACCCATCCCCGCTTTTGCCTGAAGCACGACGGAAAGCGGATTGGATTTCACATCGTAAAACATCTGTGGGTTGAACAAAGCGGAACCCCAATACCCTTGAGCGTGAACCGATTTGAAATAGGAGCGGACTTCGGGAATGAGGATGGACAGATTGAATGAGGGGGGCACCTGCTCCCCATGGCGATCCATCAGATCCATTCGGTCACCATCGCCGTCGAAAGCGAACCCGAACGCCCAATCCCCTCGCTTCATCAGCTCGGTCGTCGGTCTCAGCGACTCGTAGGCGATTGGATTGGGTTCCCCGGCAGGAAACGTGCCATCGGGAACAAGGTTCCGAACGGTAAGATCCGCCCCGCTTCGGATCAAGGCTTCGGCAACTTCCGTTCCGGCAGCTCCACAGAGGAAATCAACCATGATCGGCACCCCTTTCAAGGAGGTATCATCAACGCCGGCAAGGGACCGGGAGTATTCGATGAATCGATCGAGGTATCGCCTGATATGCACTCGCCCCCGTGTTTTCACCGAGGACTTGTTGGAGCCGGCAACGTAGAAATCCCGAATCGCGGTGATTCCTCCTTTCGGTCCGGCACCGAGAGCCAACGCTTGCAACGGCGGAGCGATAAGTTTCAACCCGATATATTCACCGGGATTGTGACTGGCGGTGAACATAATCCCCCCGGCAGATGGGTGTTGCATGCAACTGAAGTAGAATTGACACGTCGAGCTTTGGAGGGGGTTCACGATCACATCCAACCCGAACGCCGGGAAAATCTCTATCGCCTCCTCCATCAGCTGAGGAGCCGCCAAGCGGGCGTCACGACCGAGGACGATGCTGTCAACCGAAAGAATCTCGCGATAATAGCGAGCGATCGCTTCAAGAAGGCGAATGGATAATTCTTTGGGTAAAAACTCGCTTTTGGTCCGGATATCGTATGCCTTGAACATACTCGTATTCAGCGCGATTCGCTCTTTTTCATTCAATCGTAGATAGCTCATCGATCTTCTCCTCTTCTTCAGTCATATACATCACTGTTCTCAGAATATGAAACGGGTCTTTTACCGGTTGACCCGATCGGTTTCAAATTTGTATCCCTTCATTTCCCGGCTTGGCGGGGAATGTCTTAAAGGCGTACCTCACCAAGCGGCGATGCCACGTCAAAAACGCCTGATCCCAAAACGAAAGCAGTCGAGTCGGCAAATGTTCTTGATACATCACCTAACCCATCTTGAATGCTGAAGCAATCGACTTCCCTTGTTTCCGGTTCATTGCGTACACGATCACAAAGACGACGATGAGAAGAACCACCGACAACGCACTCGCCTCGCCAAGTTTTCCATCCGCGACCGCGCCATAGATCTGAATCGGCACGGTTCTCGTTTTCGAGCTGTACAGAAGAATCGTCGTGCTCAATTCCTGAAGCAATGTCGTCAACGTCAAAATCGATCCGCTGATGATCGCAGGCATGATCAGCGGCACACTGACCCGACGGAACGTATAGAACCAGTTCGCCCCGGCGATCGTCGACGCTTCTTCAAGCGAAGGGTTGAGCTGAGAGAGACTCGCCGCGACGCTTCGATATACGTACGGGGTTCGCCTGACCATGTAGGAGATGACGATGATCGTATACGTGCCCGTCAACTTGATGATGCTGTTGCCGCTGAACGCCGACAGAAGCGCGACCGATACAACGGTTCCGGGGAGGATGAACGGCATCATGATCGACATATCCAGCAAAGCGGCCCCTTTCGGCTTCTTCCGCTCCGTGATATAGGCGACGAGCGAACCGAGCAATGCGGCCAAAACCGTCGCCATGATGGAAAGATAGAAGGTGTTGAACAACTCTTTGTGCGAATGTGCCGGGATCCGGGTGTAGTGGCGGAGAGTAAACCCTTCGGGGAAAAGGCCTACCCATTTTTCGAAGAACGACATCACGATGATCGTGACCTGGGGCAGCAGGGAGACGACGAGAATGATCGTGCAGTACACGAACGCGATGATCCGAATCGCTTTGCCGTCGTGCTGCTTGATCTCCGAGTGAGTAGCCGAAATCGTCTCATACTCGTGCCTGCTGACGATTCGTTTTTGCAGATAGAGCACAAAAGCGGTTATCGCGACGTTCACGATCGCAATCGAGGCCGCACCGTTGAGATCCCAGAATCCATTGACTCTGAAGTAGATCAACGTTGGAAGCACATACTTGTCGCCACCGATGATCGCTGGAATCCCGAAGTTCCCGATCGCCCGGACGAACACCAGCAGAGCTCCCGCGCCGAGACTAGGGAGAATCAGGGGGAAGGTGATCGTCCGGAAGATATACCAGCGCGATGCCCCCATCAACATCCCCGCTTCCTCAAGAAGCGCATTCGCCGAGGCGAACGCCCCGTAGGCAAGCTGAAAGACGAAGGGATAGTAGGTCAGCGTCATGCAGAGAATCATTCCGAACATTCCATAGATCGTCGGAATCGTGATTCCCAGCGGAGCAAGCAGAAGATTCAGAAAATGGCGAATCACCCCTTGACGTCCGAGAAGGATGACCCACGTGAACGCTCCTACGAAGGAAGGCATGATGATGGGAAGGATTCCCAAGCTGAGCATGAAGTTCTTGCCGGGAATCTTCACCCGGGCAACAAAGTATCCCATGGGAACTCCGATGAGAATGCAGAGCCCGGTTACCGACAGACTGACGATGAAGGAGTTGTTCAACGCCTTTTTATACATCGAGCTGGTGAAGAATTTCGTAAACCCGTCGATTGAAAAAGCGCCCATCTGCAGCTTGTTTCCGGAAGGCATGAATGCTCGCAGAATCGTCAAGACCATCGGATACATGAGAAAAATCATCATGAATATCAAGGGAATGGAAAATATCAGATACGGAGTTATATCTTTGCGCATCTTCTTTATAGTAACAGGATCATGGCTCATCAGTTCTGCTCCTCCCGATTGAAAAGGAAAGGCATTCCTTCCCTGAAGCGGATGAAGACCGAATCTTGTTCTCGGACATTGCTCAGATAATGGGGCATATCGATTTCCATCGTCGTGAGACTGATCGCCTTATCCAAGAGCACTTCATATCGAACGACTTGTCCGAGGTGCTGAATGATCTGAACCGTTGCGGCTATCGTCTGCTCACTCTCTTCTTCGACGATTTCAAGTTGCTCGGGGCGAGCCCCGACAAAGATCTCGCTCCCCCTTGCAAGGCCAGCATTCAACCGGGATCGTTGGGGTTTCACATCTACCACCACCGTCGTGGTATCAATCTTGGCGGAGTGGGAACCTACCAAGGTGGCGTTGAAGAAGTTCATTTTACCGATAAAGTTGGAAACAAAGGCGTTTGAAGGATTCGTATACAGCTCGTCGCTGGTACCGATCTGTTCGATGACCCCTTTGCGCAGCACCGCGAGGCGGTCGCCGATCGCCATCGCCTCTTCCTGGTCGTGGGTGACAAAAATGGTCGTGATGTTCGTCGCTTTCTGAATCCGTCGAATCTCCGCCCGCATATAGCGTCGGAGTTTCGCATCCAAGTTGGCCAGCGGTTCATCAAGCAGAAGAATATCCGGATCATATACCAAAGCCCGGGCGATCGCCACACGTTGTTGCTGTCCGCCGGAGAGACCGGTCGGTGAAGGGTTTCGTTTCAATTCCTCGGTCAAGCCGACAAGCTCCATAACTTCGGTGACGCGCCTTCGTATCTCTTTCTCCTCCATCTTTCGAACCCGAAGCCCGTAAGCGACGTTTTCAAAGATATTCATATGCGGATAGAGAGCAAATGATTGGAATACCATCCCGATATTCCGCCTGAACGGTGGAATCGAAGTCATGTCCGTATCGCCATAGAGAATATGACCGCTTGTAATCGTCTCCAAGCCTGCGGTTGCTCGAAGCAACGTCGTCTTGCCGCACCCAGAGGGTCCGAGAAGACAGAACAGCTCCCCGGGCTCGATCGAGAATGAAACATCGTTCAAAGCATGGACAGGATTTTTTGAATGGGGATCGAATATTTTATGGATCTTCGAATAGGTCAGATTGAGACTCATGGGTAGCGTACACTCCTCTTAAGAAGATAGCGCTGCCCGGGGCCCCCCGGGCAGCGGTGGCATTATTACATAAACTCGGAGAACTTGTTGATCAGGTCTTCCTTGATCGCTGCAGCTTCAAGATCATCGTACGGGAAGAGTTTGATTTCCCCGAGAGCCGGAAGGTTTTCCGGGCCGGGTAGTTCTTTGGTGACTACGCGGCGGTTTCTCGTGGTTCGAATGATTTCATACCCTTCGATGCTCGTGATGAAGTCCATGAACAGCTTCGCATTTTCCAAGTTCGGTCCGTTGGCGATGATCGCCGTGGCGTCAAAGCGGGCGCCGGTTCCTTCAATCGGATACACGTACGTTACCGGAGCTCCCTGACCGATGTACTTGCCGATGTTCGATTCACCGGTGACGGTGATTGCATACTCGCCCCGAGCGACCGATTCCGGGCCGGTGGTGGAGCTTGCCGTGAACACGGTGTTTTCGGCGAGCTTTTTCATGTATGCATCATCGAACTGCTTGTAAATCATGTAGAGCTGGGCGTATGCGGAGCCGGAAAGCGCCGGGTTTGCGAGAATGATTTCGCCTTTGAAGCGTGGATCGACAAGGTCTGCCCATCCTTTCGGATACTCGCTTGGCTTCAGCAAGTTGGTGTTGACCATAATCGCTTGAAGGGGCATTGAAGAACCGTAGAAGCGCGGAACATCCGCATTGTCGCGAACTGACGCATCGATCTTGTCGTGGTTGACGCTCTTATACGGTGCAAGGTATTCATAGGAAAGCTCCATGTTTTCCTTTGCAATCATCAGAAGGATGTCCCCTTCCGGGCGCGGCTGCTCGGAATACAGGCGATTCACCAGCTCGGTCGATCCTGCCCGAATGACGCTTACATTGACGCCGGGATGAAGTTCATTGAATTTCTTCACCAATGCTGCCGCTTCATCTTCAGCAGCTCCGCTCCAGATGACAAGTTTGTCGGTTTTGGCTTTTTCGCCGACGGCCTGGGCGAAAACAGGCATCACTAAAAAGAGGATTGCAAGAGCAACGATAGTGATTTTTTTCATAAAACACCTCCAATGTGTGGTTGCGACACCATTCGATGCCGCTTCCTTTAGTATCGGACACCTACCGCAATAACGCAAGTAAAAATTTTCTTTTTATTGTTTATTTTGGTTTAATCTGCCTATAAAGCAAATTTAGATAAGAATAGACAAATTCGTTCTAGAAAGAAATACCGGTCTTGAATTCACCAAGACCGGCATCATCACTGTATAATATGTACTGTTACTTCAGATTCTCTCTAACATACCTCTGCAGATATCCCTACGCCTCCTTCTTTTTCACGTTATACACGGCAAGCCCAATGGAAAGAGCCGAGAGAAGCAGGAACGTAAGGGAGATCGGACGCTGGACCAGCACCGCCCAGTTGTTATTGGAGACAAGCAG
>JAAYQW010000014.1 GCA_012519115.1 Spirochaetales bacterium | reverse complement strand
CCTTTTTTAGGGTATTGTTCTCAAGTCAGTAAAATATTTTTTACACCCAATTCTTTTAATCTTTTGAGCCAAAACAATTTTTGATCTTGTGTCGGCACTGAAAACATCTTTTGATTTTTTAATCCAAACCACTCGACTTTTGACTTTCCAATGCTGTGATACGGTAATATTTCTGCTGCTATTATTGAATTGAAGTCATGCATGATTTTTGCAATTCCTAAAAAATGCTCATCATCATCATTAACTCCCGGTATTATGGGCAATCTCAATATTATATTGGCACCCTGTTCATGCAAAAACTTCAAATTCTCTAATATCAGCTCATTAGACGCTCCACAATATTTGACATGCTTTTCTTTGTTGGTAATTTTCCAATCAAATAAAAACATATCAATCTTTGGCAATACATCTTTAAAAGCCTTTGTCGGTGCGTATCCGGATGTTTCTATACAAATAGATATATCTTTAGCAATCTCTGCAAAAGCTGCAATGAACTCAGACCATAACATTGGCTCCCCACCAGTAAAAGTAACACCTCCTTCATTTCCAATTTTAAAATAAGGAAAATCTGATTTAATCTCTTCAAGCAATTCATCAACAGAATACCAAGTACCGGAAATACTTAGCGCTTCATAGCAACATGTTTTGATGCACTGTCCTGAAATTTTACAAAAGTCAAAATTAACAATATGGTTGCCGCTTGCATCAAAAGTATGAACCCCCTGCTCACATGCTGAAATACATAATCCACATTTTCGACATAAAGAATTTTTATACATCAATCTTGGATTTTTGTTTTGCGCCTCAGGGTTATGGCACCACTCACATGACAGTGGACAACCTTTCAAGAAAACACTCGTTCTGATTCCTGGACCATCATGAATCGAAAATCGTTGGATATCAAACACGATTGCTTTTTCTCTATCAATAGGTGACACGATCAAAAATCTCCTGTTGGACATCTTTGTTCAAATCAACAAATCTAGCTGAAAAACCACCAACTCGAATGATTAAATCTTTATATTCTTCAGGGCGTTCCAAGGCGTTCTTCAGATCGTCCTTGCCAATAACGGTAATCATTGCGTGAGCGCCACCTCGTTCAAAATAGTTCTCAATCAGTGAATGCATTTTATTCCTCGCGGATGTGAAGTTCTCTCTTGTAAACCGCAAGTTGCTGACCATTCCGGCATGATTGTCGTGTCTTGGTTTCAGAATCGAATTGATCATAGGCGTAAGACCTCTACGATCAGTTCCAGGATGGGGGTTGTTGGCATTTGCCATAGGTGTTCCGGCTTTTCTGCCATCGGGAGTGGCTCCGACCCATCGACCTAAAGTTGTATTTTGAGCATTGTTAATTGTTACAGAAAGATAACTTTTAAGACCTACACGACTGGCTTGTTTTTTTGTTGTATCTGACACGAAGTTATGGAGATTTGTAAAAATTGAATCTGCATAATCATCATCATTCCCATATTTTGGAGCATCCAACAAGAGTTTCCGTATTCGTTCGCTGCCTGCAAAATTGTTGGTTAGTGCATCTTCAAGCTCATATGCATCTATGGTTTTATCTTCAAAGATTGTTTTCTTTATTGCAGCCAAGCTATTGGCTGCATTAACATTACCGTAGAATTCAAGTGTTCCTGCCAGATATGCACAACCCCCATTGAAAATTGATTTACCTTTTTCTAATGTTCCATCATAAAGCATAGTAACCATCATAAATGGATGAGTTTTTCCGGTTATATCATATTCATACACTTGGAATTCAGCTTGTTTTTCAATATATTCAACCAATGCAGCCTTGTAGTATGATAAAAACTCTTCATACGTTTTGCATTCGGATAATTTGGGGTTCCTTGGACCAATGTACCAATCTGTCATTGGTTCATATCCTCCTCTCATAACCAATTCCAAAATTTTAAGGGTATTTATTGATCCGTTTGGGGATCCAATACTATGATGATCAAACTCGATTTCACCACACCCCAAAGGTACATAAGTCTCAGCCAATTCCCGACTGACATCAAACGCTTTCATTACTCCAGGAACCAAGACATCATCGTTGTATAATAGTGGATACGTTCTACCTTCCTCGATGCATCTTAATGAATCGCGCCATACATTTTCAGGTGTATCTTTATTGAATCTAAGAGTAAATTGAGGAAGCACTTCCTTCACGTTTCTACAAGCTTCAATTGCAACCGGACAAAAGCGATCCGCATTTTCTGTGTTTTCTCTGCCATAACCACCGATAATAACTCTACCATCTGTTTCACAATCTAGATGATCGATTAGTCGGAAAAAACTTTCCACATAGCGTATGGCCTGATCCTCAGTGATGATCCCATTATCAACATCATGAACATATAGATCACCAATATATTCATCCAATCTTCCATATTCAATTGCGGGTGTCATAATGCCGTAAAGCCATACGAGCTGAAGCCCTTCCAACATGGTTTGTGGAGCCCTTTCTCTAATTGCCAGCAAAGCAGAGGATATGCTATTTAATTCTGACTTTCTGCTTGCAGAGGCGGTAACAGCTTGTTCCTGTGCTTGTTCTGCATAAAACAAAGCACAGTCTTTAACAAGTTGCAGCACCCCCAGCATACTCTCAAACAAAACGCGGTCTTCTGCATTTTCCATGAATTGTTTTATTTCTTTTTCTAATCCCGGCAGCCCTATTTTTACTAATTTATGAAAATTCAAGTAAGCACCTGCCATTCTTAAAATCGGACAAATGGGTAAAGGTAAATGACGCCACTGATCGGTGAAAATCCAAGGTTTTAATGATTCAGGGGTATTGTTCAATACAACGGTTGTCGTGTTTCTGCCTTTCCAGAAGGTTAAGATGTCATGCAAATCCTCTCGATATTGTGCATCACCATTTCCTTTCTCCAATTCTTTAACAACTTCTTGTTCATTTATATAAAACCCGAATCCACCGGTCTGATGTTGGATTCCCCAGCCAACAAGTCCCATTTGAATTCTTCCGGCGATTAAATCTTCATCCTGTATGGGGTGAAAAATTGCAGGATACTGAGCTCGCATGCATGCAAGCTCTAATTCTGCAGGATGAGTTGTATTTTTAATTGCATTTCTATACGCATTCGTAAATGAAATCTCAAAATTAAGATTTTTCCTTGGATTGTTTACTTTAAAATTATTCACATCATCACCCCCGTATCTTTATTGTTATTTTATGATATTTATACACTTAATATTTGGTGCAGTCTTGTCTTGTGCTGATATTATTGTTGTGTTAAAATGATATCGAGAAAATTAGCCTATGGCTGTAAAACTAACATTAAAACAATTTACGACTGATCCTTCTCATCGGTATGTTGCATTGATTGAAAAACATGAACAGCTGCAAGCAATGCACACGCACGACTATTTCGAGCTGTTTCTCGTTAAAGAAGGTAAAGCATATCACATAGTAAACAACACAACTCAGTTACTAAAAAAGGGATCAGTGGTTTTCATGAGGCCAAATGATTTTCATTGCTATTCACATATGTCTGATGATTTCGTCATTATTAATATTTTAATCGATGGACATACAATTGATTCTTTATTTTCCTATCTTGGATCAGGCTATAGTCTCGAAAAATTCATGTCGTCTTCGTTACCTCCAAAATCCAGTTTATCAGAAAGAGAGTTCGAATGTGTTCTACAGGATTTGGAACAGTTGGTTCTCTCCAAGAATATTTTAAAAGATCAATCTGAAACATTTTTCAGAATTTCGTTTTTAAAGATATTTACTATGTGTTATCCACTCATTGGTGCAATTCAGAATTCTAATATACCTGAATGGCTGAGATGGGTCGTTTTGGAGATGATGAAAAAGGAGAATTTTACCGAAGGGCTGCCTGCGATGGTCCGACTTTCTACTAGAAGCTATGAACATCTGGCTAGAACCTGTCGCTTATATTTGAACAAAACACCAACTGAGATCATTAATGAATTGCGAATTGATTATGTTACGAAAGAGATTATTAATACTGAGGATACGATTATCACAATTGCTCTGGATTCAGGTTTTCAAAATCTTAGTCATTTTTACCATCTTTTTAAAAAGTACTATGGAATGAGTCCGACTACTTTTCGCGAGACATATACTAAAGACCAGATAAACTTACCGCCGCTGCAATTCAATTACACGATTGTTAAGCAAAACATCCCAATTGGAATCGATTTTTTAAGCAACGAATGAGGTTGTTACCTCATTCCCTCTATTGCACTGAAAATGTTAAGAAATGCTTTGGAGTGATATTATAGTTCTTCTCTTACCCGATCAACTGAAGGTAGGGCTTCGGCTCGATCGCTGAAGAATCAACTCCCAGTGAGGCAAGAAACGCCATCAGCTCGTCTCTGGCTTGATGGCGTTCCTCTTTTGTATTCGCTTGTGCTTCCACTTCGATGAACCAGCCAAGTCCTTCAATATGAACAAGTTCAACCGTCAATCCGAGGGTGGAGGTTGTGTGAACTTTCCGATAGCGCCAGCCACGTTTGAATTTCCGCTTCGCAACATGGTACCCCAACGCGGTTACGAAGGAGTGAACCGCTTGTTCCTGAAGAGGATCCACGGAAAACTCATATTCAATGTTCTCTTCGATTCCATCAACGGTGGAGCGCTTTTTGTGGGTGACTACAAGGGTTCGCTCCTCGTTGATCACTTCCTTGCGGATTCGAAAGAGCGGGTCCTGCTCGAGGGCGAAATACAGATCCTCTTTTTCTTCAAAACCTATATAGAGCAAGCCCTCCATCGTATCAAGACGCTGCTTCATCACCTCGACGTTGCGGACCCACGCTTTGAGTTCCATTTCAAAGGTCATCTCAGTCCTTCCACGGGAAGATCATTCCCTTCAGCGATCTGGGGCCGACCGCCTCGCGCTCATCATAGAGCAAGTCATCCCAGGGAATCGCTTTTCGATTGGCTTCGGGGTTCTCTTCCAAATAATCATATTTGAAGAGAAGCAGCTTCGTCGCCACGCTGCAGGCGAGACCGATGCCGGTAAATCCCGGTGCCAACAATGCGAACAGGAGCGAAAAAAGGATGTTGATCGTCTGGTAGACAACCAGGAACAGCGTGAAGAAGGGATTGTCCAAGACAAGCAGAAATGATTTTTTAAGCGTCTTCATCGGACGGTCGCCCTGCATCACGAAGAACAAGGGAAAGAAGTACATCTGGGCGAAGATGAGAAGCAGGGTTACCCAGAAGAGGATGACGCTCAGGATGGTCCCCACGATGTTCTCGAAACTCAAGTAAAAGGGAATCACCAGGAACGTCAGCGTCGCGATGAGCAGCAGGAGTACCCAAAAGAGCAGAGCGTGGCGCCAGGAAATCCGAATTCCCCGTTTGAAATCACTCCACCCCGGCCGCTGATAGTGTGCATACGCCCAGGAAGCGGAAGAAGCTCCGGCGGTATAGAACGCGAACAGTCCGGTACCGAGGATGATGATGAGAAAGAATAAAAGATTGGAGGGGACGAGCGAAAGCACTCCAAAGAACGCAAAGAGAAGGACGAGGTAGCCAAGGTTATGGACTACCATTGATATCAGATTGTCCCATCCATCGAAAAACGCCTTTTTAATGAAAAAGCCGATCATCAGAAGGGCACCTCGTCCGGGTTGCGCGTCGCGCTGATCGTGTTTGGAAGAGCATCAAGGCAGACCATCTGCTCTTGGCTCAATTCGAAATCGAAGAGATCGAGGTTTTCCGCCATCCGCCGGCGGTGCACACTCTTCGGAAGAACGACATGACCCTTTTGGAGGTTGTAGCGCAGAGCGACCTGAGCGGAAGTGCGATTCGTTTCTCCTGCAATCCGCAAAATCACCTCGTTGGATAGGATTCCCCCTACCCCGAGCGGGCTGTATGCTTCGGTGACCATCCCTTTATTTCGGCAATAGGCGACCAGAGCCCGTTGCTGCTCGCCGGCAAAGAGCCGAATCTGGTTTGTGTGGGGGATGACCTGTGCACTCGCAAGAAGCGCTTCGATATGCCGCTCTTCAAAGTTGCTGATTCCGATCGTCTTGATCACGCCTTTCCGGTAGAGCTCTTCCATCGCCTTCCAGCTTTCGGCATTGGCCTCTTTCCACCAATGACGATGGGCGGCGGGATTGGGCCAGTGGATGAGGTACAGATCGAGGTATTCGACTTGGAGCTTTTCCATCGATTCCTTTGCCGCTTGGAGCGTTTCTTTATAACCGCGGATCTTATTCCCCAGCTTGGTGGTGACAAACAGTTCTTCGCGCTTGATGCCGCTGTCGGTGATCGCTTGACCGACTTCCGCTTCATTTTCATATGCAGCGGCGGTGTCGATGTGCCGGTATCCCACATCCAATGCCGATCGAACACTTTCATATGCTTCCTGAGGGGAGACTTGCCACGTTCCAAAACCGACGACGGGAATGGCAACCCCATTGCTGAATGTCTTATATTTCATTTCATTCCTCTCTTCAGTGCCCTATCCTACCACAAAGGCGATTCATCCTCAAACCCCCTTGACGGAGGCAAAGAGGTTTAGCTATAGTAAGCACGTTGTCCGGCGGCATAGCTCAGTTGGTAGAGCAAGCGGCTCATATCCGCTAGGTCAGGGGTCCGAGTCCCTTTGCCGCTAAAAGGCTTCCTCGAAGTTTGAGGAGGCCTCTTCTTTTCTCTTATTTCAGATACCCCAGCCACTTCTCTTGACGTTGAATCATCAATTCGACCAGCTCGCCCGCCGCTTTGACGGGAGTAACGATCGGACTGGCTAAAAGCGCTTGGACCGCATACTCCTTCTTCTTCCGCAAAACCGCTTCGGCGGTCAGGTCATACACTCCCGTATAGTTTCTCAGCAGCGCTCCGAAGCCTTTCGGATAGTCGGGAAACGCGATTCCCCTCAAGCCGTTGGCATACACCTGAGCGGGAACTTCGACAGCGATCCAGGATGGAAGATCCGGAATCAACCGATCGTTCAGAATATTTACCGCGCTCTCCTCATATCCGGAGTTGGAGACGATGCCGTCCAAGATGAAGGAGATCCGTTCATGGGCTTTGAGCTGGATCTTGGCTTTTTTGAAACCGAGCATGATCTGATAGAGCTCAAAGAAGTCCTTGATGCCCTTATGATCTGCAACTTCATGTGCCCATGCGATATACTCGCCGATATGTGAATCAACGGTTATCGGAAGGAGCTTGTAGGTTTCAAGAATTTCTTTGAACAATCCCCGATCCGCCCAACTTTTCTTGCTCCGAATCTCAGGTGGAAGAGTCCGGTTGGTCGATCCTTCGGTTTGCAGCTCCTGAGGATTCGCCTTGAGATACGCAAGGATATCGCTGTAACCCGGTTCACGTTCAAAGAAAGCGGGTGCTTTGGCAAGGATATCGGGATAAGCGTCCTTGCCGCTGTCTTTATAGCGGGCGCTGAGCAGGACGCTGAAGTGGTTCAACCCGGCCGCTCTGAGCTCAAGGTTTTCAAACGGCGTATTGAGAATCGAAGGAAGATACCGCTCCAACGAGGCGATTTCATGGCACATGCCGACAAACTTCAGATCCGGGTATTTTCGCAAGACGGTGGTGGTGATCGCGGTCATCGGGTTCGAGTAGTTGAATACCCATGCATCCGGACAGACTTCAATCACATCATCGCACATCTCGAGGATCACCGGAGTGATCCGGAGGGCATGGAAGAGTCCGCCGGGTCCGCCGTTTTCACCGTAGATCTGCTGAGATCCGTATTGTTGAGGGAGCGTCCAATCCTCCTTCCAGAGCGGGAAGCGCTGGCCTACTTCGATCGAGATGATTACAGCATCAGCGTCTTTGAGGGCGGCTTTCCGATCGGTGGTCGCGGTAACGGTGAAGTTCAATCCATGTTCTTCGATGAAGGTTTGAGCAATCGTATGTACTCGGGAAAGTGCTTGTTCGTCGATATCAACCAATGCGATCGAAGAGCCTGCGAGCAGCTCGCTCTGCATGATGTCCCCTAAGGATCCTAAACCGAACTGGGCACTTCCGGCCCCTATCAAAACAATGTGCATTATTGCCTCCTCCCCAACTATACACATCAGGAGAGTTTTATTCTATCGATAATTGTGTATACTCTGCGTATGCGGCTCTTTTTTGGTTTGACATTTTCAGAAGAAGATAAAATCGCTCTCGCCCGCTTAAGCGGATCGATCGATCCGTATATCATCAAAGGGAAGGCGGTTCGCGAGGAAAACTATCACCTCACCCTCTCCTTCATCGGTGAAGTGGAACAAAAGCACCTGGACGTGTTTTATTCGATCCTCGATCGGATTGATCCCCCCTCCCTCACCTTGAGGATGAAAAGCCTCGGACTCTTCGCTTCCCGCCGGAACAATACCCTTTTTCTCCAAGTCGAACCCAATGAACGGCTCACCGGCCTGCAGCAGATGCTGGAGCAGGAACTCGTCTCCAGGCAGCTCATCACCAAAGGGGGAAAATATCGGCCTCATATCACCCTCTTTCGCCAAACCCTCATTCCGATCATGCCGATGATCGAACCTCTGACACTTTCTCCAACCTCTTTAGCCCTGTTTCACTCCCATCGGGAGCATGATTTTTTGACGTATACCGTTGTCTGTGAAAAGGAGCTGGGAGTCGATGGATAAGAACCAATACATTCACTACAACGAACGAGCATGGGACCGTGAAGTTGATAAAAAGAGCATCTGGACTGATGGGTTGACCGAGAAGGAGCTGCAAAAGGCATTGTCGGGAACAATCGAAATCCGTCTTACCACGTTCAAGCCGATGCCCTCCTCGTGGATTGGCGACCTGAGAGGCAAACGAGTTCTTGCCGTCGGTTCCGGCGGCGGTCAACAAGCGATTCTGTTCGCCTTGGCGGGCAGCGAGGTCACGCTTCTCGATCTTTCAGGCAAACAGCTTGAACAGGATCGAAAAATCTCCGAACAGTTGGGCTTGATGCTGACGCTGATCAAAGGCGATATGCGCGATCTCTCTCAATTTGATGCGGAATCGTTTGACATCGTCTTCAACCCCGCTTCCACGGTGTTCATCGATGACGTTCGCTCCTTCTACCGGGGATGCGCTCGAGTTCTCAAACCGGGAGGAGTCTTTCTCACCTGTGTTGCCAACCCCGTTCTCTACCTCTTCGATGAACGATTGGCTCTCAAAAACAAGCTGAAAATAAAATACACCCTTCCGTACAGCGACTTGGGGAGCCTGAGCAGGAAACAGATCCAAAAGATGATCGAGACCGGTGACACCTTCGAATTCAGTCACACCCTCGACGATCTGCTCGGTGGTCTCGGGTCGGCGGACCTTGTCATCGAAGGCGTCTATTCGGATCGCTGCGGCTTCGAACTGCTTGATTCCTACATCGCCGATGCGTACTTGGCGGTACGAGCGACCAAACGCTTGCCCATCGGCTCTTAGCTTGAGTATCATAGAGGTATGGAGAACTACTTGAAGAAAGTCCTGATCACGAAAGGCCTTGATGACCCGATCGCGTTTGCCAAGGCTCAGCAGCGCATCGCCGAGCTGGAGGAGAAACGGATCAATTCATTCAATGAATATGGCCCGCTCCATGAGCGCTATCTGGTGATCAACGATCTGCTCCTCGGGGCGTATGAGAACGCCGGCGATACGCCCAACCAGATCGAAGCCGCCGAGACGTCTTATCAGGCCCACGTTCACCTGCTTGGCAAAGAAAACCATGAAAGCTACAAAGCATATATCGCTCTCGGTCGGGCATATCTGCAGGATGGGCAGATCAAAGAAGCTCAGGAGGTGTGTGATTGGGTTCTCCGGATGGCGATCGGTGAGCGGGACGACTACCCGTGGGAGCTTTATGTCGATACCCTCAGCCTTCATGCCGACATTCTCTTCACCAAAGGCAATTACCATGAAGAACTGCGCTATCGCAGGCACCTCTACGATATCGCGAATCAGCACTTCGGAATCGCCGATGAGCGAACCGTATTGCTGCGAGTCGCACTCGCCTGCTGCTTGGAAAAGCTCCGCCGCTTCAAGGAAGCAAGCGAACACTATGTCGTCGTCCGGGCGTATATGGAACAAGACCGCACATTCGCCACCGATGCGGAGAAAATCGGGCTCACCGTGCATCTGGCCCGCTGTTACTACATGATCGGTCAGAAGGACGATGCCCGGCAGATCTACGGTTGGGCGTACTCCCTCGCCCGACGGACGTACGGACCTTCATCCGCCCTGACCAAGAAGACTCTCCGTATCCTGAAACATATCAACCGACTCGCCTGAGAGTCTCCTGTTCTCCTTCTGGAACAAACACTGAATATTCTCGATGTATACGGTCTGGACACTTGCCTCATAAGCGGTCCTTGAGTATCTTCAGCTAATGTTAGCCTAAAGCAACTTATTGCAACCCTTTATGGAGGTATGATCATGTTCATACGATATACATTGCCCTATTCCTATGACGCGATGGAGCCGCACATCGATGCGCTCACGATGAAGACGCACTATACCAAGCACCATGCCGGATATACGAATAATTTGAACGATGCGGTGGCGAAGGCCGGAACGGATAAGGATATCACATCCCTGTTGTCCTCTTTGGATGCCATTTCCGATCCCGCATTGCGTCAGACGATCCGAAACAACGGCGGTGGGTACTATAACCACAATCTCTACTTTTCCACGATCACCCCGTCCGGCGGCGAAGATCCCTCCGGGGCGTTCGGGAATTTGCTGAAGAGCGAATTCGGGAGTTTCGCCGACTTCAAGGACAAGTTGAGCGCGCTTGCTCTCGGTCAGTTCGGTTCCGGCTGGGCGTGGCTCAGCGCCGACAAGGACGGGAAGCTTCTGCTCTCCTCCACCCCCAATCAGGACAACCCGCTGATGGAAGGAAAAGGCTACACTCCGATTCTCGGGATCGACGTATGGGAGCATGCCTATTACCTCAAGTACAAAAATCTGCGAGGCGAGTACGTAAAGGCGTTCTTCAACGTGATCAACTGGGATGAGGTGGCCAAGAATTACGAGAAAGCCAAGAAATAAGTGCTATCAACGTTCGATGAAACAGTGCAGCCGAGAGGTTGTACCGTTTTTTGGTTTTTAGGGGTCTTGCTTCTTGCATATGATTTATCAATGTGATAGCATAATGATATCAGACAAGGAGACTCTGCATGACAATGACAGAAGAGAGAATCATTCAAAACCCGAAAAGCGGACTGGCCGTCCTCATAGGGAATACCTTCGCGATTTTGATCGCTATCGGGGTGTTCATCGCATCAATAGTGGTGGTGTCTGCGTATTCCGATTGGTTGTCGATAGTACTGTCGGTCATAAGCGGACTCTATGCGTTCATCATCGGTCCGATTTTGTATGTGGGCTTGAAAGTGCTGACGAAGAACGAAGCGCTCGTCCTTACCCTCTTCGGGAAGTATTACGGAACCCTCAAGCAAGATGGATTTTTCTTTGTCAATCCGTTCTGTGCCGGGTTCAACCCCACTTCAGGAATCAATCCTTCGACCGGAGCGGTAAAAGAGAAGAAAAAAGAACAAATTGTAGTATCAGCTCAGGGAATGAACGTCAACTTCCAGATGCCTAAGAAGAAGATCAGTCTCAAGGCGATGACGCTGAACAACGACAAGCAGAAAATCAACGACAGTCTGGGAAATCCGATCATCATCGGCGTCGTGGTGATCTGGCGGGTGATCGATACGGCAAAAGCGGTCTTCCAGGTTGACAACTACGTCGAATATCTTTCGATTCAGACCGATGCCGCGCTCCGTGATGCGGTAAGACGCTATCCTTATGACAGCGAAGATGATGAAAAATCTCTTCGCGGGTCGGCAAACGAGGTTGCCGATGATTTGAAGAAGGAGCTTCAGGAAAAAGTCAAAATCGCCGGATTGGAAATCATTGAGGCGCGAATCACCCACCTCTCCTATGCACCGGAGATCGCAGCTGCGATGCTCCAGCGTCAGCAAGCCACAGCGATCATCGCCGCCCGGAAGAAGATCGTCGAAGGTGCAGTCGGAATGGTGGAAATGGCATTGGAACAGCTCAATGCGAAAGGCGTCGTCGATCTCGATGAAGAACGGAAGGCTTCGATGGTCAGCAACCTCATGGTCGTTCTTTCATCCAATCGGGACACCCAACCGGTTGTCAATACGGGTTCGATTTACTAGTGATGAAAGAACAAGAACGGAAACAGGTGTTGCTGAGACTCAACGGCGAGCTGTGGAAAGAGCTCGCCCGTTGGTCCGAAGACGAGTTCAGATCGATCAACGGCCAGATCGAATACCTCCTGACCGATGCTGTTCGAACCAAGCGGAAAAAAAACCTCATAAGTGAAGAAGAGGTGGAAAACCGGTGATTTCCTTGCCATTTCTTTTCTGGATAAGACTCAACTTTTCACCGCTCCGGCAACGACTCCTTCGATGATGTAGTTTGGGTGAAGAGATTCGAAGATGATGATCGACAACATGGCCAAAGCGAGCATCGGAAGAACAACAAGAAAAAATGTCTGGGGAGGGATCGCTCCATCGGTTAGAGCTGAAATCGGTGTGTTGTGATAATGGTCTCGATGACCTGAATAAGGTCATCGACGATCTCAAATCCCTGATTGTGGAGATGGGACGCCGCATTTTTCATCAGATATCCCCTTCCGGCTGAACGGAGCATCGAAAGATCGTTTTCATCATCACCGAACGCCCAGCTGTCTTTTTCCCGAACGTTCAAGAGAGAGCGGATTTTCCTCAGCGACTCTCCTTTGCTGGTTGAACAGATATCGAACAGCTGAACACCGGAGGCGACGACATGGTGGTCCGGAGCGTATCGTTCTTTCGCTTCGACGAGCAGCTCGTCACGGTTGCCGCGGCAAAGCGCGGTCATCTGAAGCGTCGTGTCCGGAATCTCCGAAGGATCTTCATACAGTCGAGTGTAATCCTGCTCCAAAAGGGCGGCCACCCGGGGATGATCGTGATGATCGGCGTGGACGTAGAATCCGTCCAGCGTGGAAAGAAGGGGAATGACATCCCACCTTGCAAAATCGGCAAGAACCGCTTGGACCATCGAGTATTCCAGTCGATGAGGCGCGATCAAATCGGTTCCTTTATAGAGGATCCGACAGCCATTCGAGGTGGAGAAAATGAGATCATCCTCCACATCTTTGAAAAAGGACAATAATGACTGGTGGTATCTGCCGCTTGAGATGCAGAAGCAATATCCTGTATCCCGGGCACGATGGACCAGATCGAAAAACGCACGATCGACGGTCTTTTGTCCATGGGGAAGAATCGTCCCGTCGAGATCGCAAAAAAAATTCCCAAGCACCCGCGCACAAATCCTTCCATCAGTCGTCAGTATGAATGAGATGCAAAGGATTGACAACAACTCTTGCCTACTTAATAAACGTATACTTTTGTGAAGTGTATCCTGAATGGGTCGGACCCTTTTACCCGGAAGAATGCCTCAAAGTACTCAGTTCGCCTACATACACCAACAAACACCGAAGCTCTGGGTTTTCTTCGAAATGCCCATCCACTTATCCTCTATTATGCCTCTTTTCTGGATCGAATCAAACGGATTCAGGCGAAGGAGCTTCCCCGTTACGTCACCGGATAGGTAACCCTTATCGGCTATCCGATCACGATGAAGACCGTCTTCACCACAGCACGGGAGGTGATGGCGTTCTTCTCTCTTTTGAAGATGAGACGGCATTATATTGAGACGGTGCTCTTTCCTGAGATTTATCGGCGATATGAACGGCTTCCGGTCAGCCGTCTTCCTCTCGTTGTCCAGGGCGTGGTCGAGAGCGATGAGGGAGCGCTTACCGTTGAAGTCGATCGTCTTTCCTCACTGTAGGGGAATCCGGGCGGCGATCTGCCACTGAAGCCGGCCATCGCGGGTGGGAAGCGGAGCGAACCCGAGAGCGGGCCGAAGGGCGTCGCTCCGGTCTTTCTCAAGGCCGAGCCCCTCCCTGAGGACCTTGTTGTACTTCAGGCCATAGACTGCCGGTATGATGCCTTGGATAATCCGGCTCGCTCCGAACCCGATCATGCCGGCGACCATCAGGTCCACGCCGACTGAAAAGAGCGGGAGATGGTCGGAAAAGGTGTCCGGATGGACGCTGATGAGGCCGATGAAGATCCCCAGTCCGACGCTCAGCGTGATCGCGCTCGCTCCGTCCAAGACGGCCCCGGTGAGCGCTCCCATCGAATCGTACTGGAGAACCGAACCGTTGCCGAACCCGATTGTGATGTTCTTCACGATCGGCCAGACGATGGGCACGCTCAGGCGATTGTAGATCTTAAGTCGTTCCTCGTATCCGAGGATCGAAAAATCATGCTCCTCGAAGGTTCTTCTCATCGGCTTGATTCCGGTTCCGCCGATCGTGATCGGTCCCTTTTCCTCCTCGAGGGTGACCGTCACCGGACCTTTCCCAGCGGTCACCATGATATCGAAACCCACGATAGCAACATCGAACAGCAGTTCTCCGACGGCGAGGAGGGTCGAGGTGAACAATACAAGAGGGATAATCAACAAGACAAGGCGTTTCATGGCGACCTCCGATGGATTTGTCGGCAGTATACGCCATTGCAATCTTCTTATCTACTTCACTGCAGAGGAATCCGGGCGGCGATCTGCCACTGCAGCCGTCCGTCGCGTGTCGGAATCGGAGCAAATCCAAGAGAAGGACTGAGGGCATCGCTTTTATCTTTCGCAAGCCCGAGCCCGGTACGCAGAACTTTGTTGTAGCGCAGACCATACACGGTAGGCATAATTCCTTGAACGACTCTGCTCACTCCCAACCCGATGAGTCCACCGAAGAGGAGATTCTCAGCGGTTGTCTTCAGTTCATCATACTCGATGTTCTCCTCACCTCCGAGGATGCCGACGAGAATCGCATCGAAGATGATAAGCGTCAATCCGGTGCCTACCGCGACCGTGCTTGCGCTGTCCATAACGATTCCGGTAATGGATCCAATCGTATCGCGCTGCAGCTTCGAACCCTTGCCGAACCCGATTATGACATTTTTTGCGATCGGCCAGGCTACGGGAACGCTCAACCGATTATAGATCTCCAACCGCTGTTCGTAGTCAAGAACCAGGAAGTCGTGTTCTTCAAAGGTTGTTCTCATCTTTTTCAGACTGACTCTACGGATGGAGATCGCCTCCTCTTCATCGGGGAACGTCACCTCCACTTTGCCTTTGCCGGCTTTTGTCGCGACATCGAGACCAAATACCACAGCATCCAAAAGAAGATTTCCCGTAGCGGCAGAGAGCGCTGTCGCGAGTAGCAAGAGAAGCATGAGAAGCAAAAGAAGGCGTTTCATGGCATCCTCCAATCAGTGTAGTATCAGTATACGCCATCATGGTGTTCTCATCTACTTCCATGGTTAACCGTTATTGAAGATTCCTCTGATCAACTATGCACTTCTTTCGTTGGATGTTCCGTGGTATCTTGATTTAGGTATGACGAAAGCATTTCATCAAAGCGCCAAGATCATTCTTCAACGAATCGCCGGAATCCTTCTCTTCGGTCTAGGGAGCGGGTTTCACTATGAACCCAATCACCTTCTCTTTTTTGGTTTGAGCATCCTCACCGGCGCAGGTTCGATAATCTACCTGTTGATTCGCAACCCAAGAGCGTTGAGCAGTCGGGAAGAGAAGACCCTCTCATCCCCACGAAGCGATACGGTCGTGCTTTCACTCTATTACCTTCTGCAATTCATCGGCATTTTTCTGGTTGCCGGGCTTGAAGCGAAGACCTCCTATCGATCGTCTTTTCTTCTTATCGGCATATTCCCTTCCCTCATTTCCGCTTGTATCGCTACGTGGGCATTGGTGAGCAATCCGTTTCTCTATCCGCGCATCACCGTTCATCAAGAGGTGGAACATCAAGTCATCTCCCAAGGTCCATATGCATTGGTTCGCCATCCAACCTATGCTGCGGCGATCCTAAACTCTCTTTCTTTCCCCCTCTTCTTTCAAACGCTCTTCGTTCTGCTCACTTCAATCGTCATCTGCATCATCCTCATCATTCGGACACATCTGGAAGATGTCTACCTGTCGAATCATCTTGAAGGGTATTGCGAGTATCAGAAAAAAGTTCGCTATCGAATCCTGATGGGTGTCTGGTGATACATACGATGCTTCAGATTGTTAATGAGTTTCCCACCCTAACGCTCCGGCTAAGTCGGATGACCAGGAATAGTCCGGCATCAACAGATCGCTTCCCGCAAGAATAAGCCGTTCTCGCTTTGCTTTGTTGATGCCAAATCTCTGGCGCTCGTCGCTGACGATTCCGACACTCAGGAATCCGGCTTTTTTTGCCTCCCGGATTTCAACAGGTCCATCTCCAAACACGACAACTTCACCGAAAGAACTGTCTGAGCCTACCTGTTTTTTTGCAAGTCTCATCACTAATGATTTTGGATCATTCTCCAAATCGCCTACTGAACCATATATTCCACCATTGAACAGCGTTGCGTATCCGAGCATATTTGTTTCATGCTTGACGTCTTTATCGTCGGTACCGCTTGCAAGGTACACGGTTGTTCCATTGCTTCTCAGATGGGTTATAAAAGCAATAGCACCCTTCATTGTCAAATCGTCAAGATTGAGAATTCCTCTCTTGAACCGATCAAAACGCTTAGCGACACGATCTCTAATTTCCTGTGCGTATATGTCTTTATATTGAGCGGGGGTTTTGCGCCGATCTTTCGGTACGAAATCGTACTTTTGGAGCAATCGATACATCTCTTCCATCTGGACCACTGTTTGAACTCCGGTAGTGTGTTCAATGACTTGTCCTACCTGTTCATTCAGTTCGAAGAGCTGATGCGAAGGCAATGTAGCTAATCGATCTCCGGCTATGAACTCAACCATGCGCTGATGCATAACATCATCCCACCCTACCCTTAGAGTCGAGATCGTCCCATCCAAATCAAAAATCGCAACTTTGGGATATCCTTTTGCTCGCTGCAGTGCTTCTTGATTGATGACTTCAATGTCTGTGTTCGGGATGTAGTTCGCTTGATCGACATTACCCGCAAGTTCACTGTTATAACGAAGGTTGCAGCTATTGGCCAATGCCAGTGCATTGGAATACGTAAGCTTTTGCTGATCGAGAATTACGCCGGCAAGAAGGGTTGCAATGTGCAATGTCTCAATGGCGCTGTGCTCAGCTAGTACTCCCAATGCAACTCCCGCTGCAAATGCCGGATATCCATCTCCCTTTGTTATATGGATCGAGTGGAATCCCGGGGCGTTGTGTCGTTCATAAAACCCTCCGTCTTCATGAGCATATAAAAACGTCCGAGCTTCGTTCTGGTTTTTCGCACGCTTTGCGATTCCATATCGTGTTCCCCGATAGAGGAGCGTTACAGCCAATCCGTCATCAATGGATATGAATAACGGGTCTTCATCGCCACTGTTGTCGGCTAACGTACCGATCTTAAGATTTATGATGTGTTCCCAAAAAGCTTGCTTAAATATGTTTGCTTGAGAACTACACCCGTTCATTTTCAGTACGACGGGATGATCAAGGTTCTTTTGACCTAGATTCATGATGGCAGAGATGGCATAAGGGTTTATCATGATTTAATCGCCCCTCCGGACATGCCAATGATAAAATACTTTTGGAAGAAGGAGAATAGAATAAAAACGGGCAAAACTGCAATAAGCGCAGCCGTGCCTAAAAGACTCCAGTCCACATCGCCCTGCTCTCCAATGAATCGATAAAGCTCAACCGTATAGGGACGGACAGTGCTCGTCATGGTCAAAGCGACCATATACTCATTCCATGCTTTGAAGAAAGCGAATATCGTCGAAGCCGATAACCCAGGCGCGGCAATCGGAAGCGCAATCCTGTAAAGTGTTGCAAGACGGGATAATCCATCGATTTGTGCAGCTTCTTCAATTGAATATGGGATGGTATCAAAATACCCTTTAAGAAGCCATGTGTTCATTGGCGCCGTTTGAGTAGCATAAATCAGCATCAATCCCAAATGAGTGTTGTAAAGACCATATCGTGAAAAGGTTTGATACAAAGGAATCAGCGTAGCCAGGATAGGGACCATCTGGAACAACAGTATCGTCGTCATCACAATTTGCTTTCCTTTGAAGTGCACTCGGGACAATCCATATCCGGCAAACATGGCGACCAGCAAACTGATGAACATTGCTCCGCATCCGATGATAAAACTGTGACCGTAGGAATAAAAATTAAAACGGCTTGCCGTAAACAGATTCTTAAAGTTCTGAAGTGTCGGGTTTTTCGGAAAAAGAGTTGGCGGATAGCCGATTGCTTCAGAACTCGGTTTGAAGGTCGAACTCAAAAGCCAATACAGAGGACCAATGGTAAATATGATCCACATCAAAATAATTGCGTATGTAATAACCTTGAGGAGCAGGGAACGTTTAGATCTCATCCGTCACCTCCTTCGGATTGGTTTTTGTTCATACGCATATAAAATATTGTCAAAATCAAATTCATCAGCAAAATAATGGTCGCGATCGCCGAACCCTCTCCAAGTCGGCCAAACCCGAAAGCTCTGTGATACATTTGAACGGATATTACCTCTGTCTTGAACATGGGGCCTCCGTTTGTCATTGCAAAAATCAAATCAAATGAGTTGATTGTCGCCATGCTCGTGAGAATAAGGTTCAAAACAAGAAATTGACGCACCAGGGGAATGATGATCAAAGTCAATCTCTGAAATCCATTTGCTCCGTCGACCAAGGCTGCTTCCATCACTTCATCACTGATTGAATGCAGACCGGAGGTCTGGATAATGAAACTGAACGCCATGCCGTGCCAAATATTGGCAACAACCAGACAGCCCATCACCAAACGTTCATCATTCAGCCAGGTAGGCGGATTGCCGACCCCCATGCTCGCCAAAAGATAATTCAGAACTCCTAAACGAGGCTCATACATGAAACGCCAGGAAATTGCGATGATGATACCGCTGACGACCCAGGGTAAAATGATGATTGCCCGTATTGCTTCTCTTCCTTTCACAAACTTTTGTTGAACGAGAATCGCAAGCAAAAATCCAAATCCAATTTGCCCGGCTACAGATCCGACGACGTAATACACCGTGGCCGGCAAGATTTGAGAAAAAAAGCTCGGATTCACTCTTGTGAACAAGAGTCGATAGTTTTTCCATCCGGCAAACACTTTACGATTCATTGAAGCTAAACGGATATCAAAAAAACTGAAATATATTGTTTTAAAAAGAGGATAAAGAGAAAAAAGGAACAGTAATAAAAGTACCGGAGCTACAAACAGGTATCCTCTAATTGTTTCCTTTTGGTTTTTATTGAGATTCATATACGGTTTCTTTTTTTACATATCCTCCCTCCCCCAGTGGGAGAGGGAGTAAATCGTATGATTGCACATTACTCGGAGAGGATCTTATCAACATTCTTAGCTGCGAGATCAAGTGCCTCTTTTACATCCATTCGACCTAAGATCAATGCCTGCATTACGTTTTGCACTTCAGCGGAGATTTCAGTCCACTCAGGAATCGAGGGACGGAAGAATGCAGATGGAAGGGCATCAAGAATTACTGAGAAGAACGGGTCGACCTCTACATAATCAGCGCCGCGGGCCATCAAGGATTTGAAGGTCGGTACATATCCTCTCGCCGCAGTATACTTAAACTGGTTTTCCGCTCCTGCCGCAATCGTAATCAATTCCCATGCTAGATCTTGATGTTTCGATCCCGTCGGAACAGTCAGCAAATAGCCACCACTCATAGTCGCGGGAACTCCACCGGGAGCATGAGGAATCGGAGCAAGGCCAAATCGGTTCTTGTACTCTTCGGGGGTTATTCCGGGGATCAAGTCTCGGGCCAAACCGTATGCTTTAGTCATCGAGGCCATTGCAAACTTGCCTTGGAAAACACCATTATCGATATCACTCGCCTTTCCGCTTACGATAGATGTCGGTGTTGCTCCTGCTTTAATCAAATCAATCAAAGCACTCATCGCTTCAACACCCTCTGGGGAATTGAATGCCGCTTTCTTGTTGTCATCCGTTAAAATCTGACCACCATTGCTGTACAAGTTCGCATAGAACTTCATTACACTCTCGTCTTCAAGAGTCCCAGGAAATCCGAATCCATAGTAGTGCGGGGCGTTGGTAGCCTGCATCGCCATGCGATGCAATTCATTCCAGTCTTTCGGGGGCTTTTCAGGATCAAGTCCTGCAGCACGGAACAAATCCTTGTTCCAGACCAGAACTCGGACGTCGGTATTAAGCCATGTGCCATAGACCCTGCCATTCCAGTATGTGGCATCTTTATACGCATCGACCACATCATCCCATTCATCCCACTTGGCTACCCGATCTGTTACATCGACAAGCAATCCGCTGTCGACGAACTCGCCAAGCCAGATGATATCTGTCATCATGACATCCGGCGGGGAACCTCCAGCAGCACTTGTTAAGAATTTTGTCCGCATATCCGCCCATCCAAATCCTTCTTCAATGAAGGTAAAGTTGATGTCGGGATGCCTTCTCTGCAGTTCTGCCTTTGCATATACCCACGGCGCATCTTGAGCAAACGTATACGCTCGGGCATAGATCGTGAGCGTAACCTCCTTCGGTTTGCTAACATCTTCTTTAGCACCAGCTGCAAAAATGGATGTGCCAAGCAATGCTGCAACCGCAATCAAAAGAATTACTTTCTTAAGATTCATACTAACCTCCTACGTATAAATGATCTTAAAAGTATTTCGGCTTTTTCCTATGATTCTGCCGGAAATGCAAGGGCGGCTTATCTGAACATCATAAAAGCCTGCCCTTCATAACCTCCTTGATTGTTAAATCCATGTTAAGTTCCGTAGCAAATGTTAAATCCATGTTAAATGTAACCGTTTTCATTTGATTGTTAGCCATATATTTCCATTTGTCAATAAAAATAAACCGCTGGAAATCGTAATGACAAAAGGAACAGTTCATCTTTTCTCGCGGATTTCAGTCAACCATTCTGCTTTGGAAGGCAACCTGAAAGTATTCAACAATATTTTAAGCATAAACAATTTACAAAATAATACATCTATGAGAAAAGGTTCAAAAATCCTCAAAATTCAGCATGTATCTAAACCCCAAATTTGTGCAAATCTCTCCACAACTTTGCTGTTTTGTCTCCTTGTTCGGGGGTAAGTCATGTCCTAGAATTAAGTTAGATTCGTTTCGCAATACAATAAAAAGGAGAAAAAGCGATGAAAAAAGTACTAGTCTTTGTCACAATTTTGACATTGGTCGCATCATTTGGTCTTTTTGCCGCTGCACAGGCTGAAGCAAAAAGTCAAAGCAATGAAGTGACGCTTTACTATTCCCATAGTGCAGACTGGACGGATCCATTGATCAAGGAGTTCCAAGACCGTACGGGAATCAAGGTGAACCTGGTCGGTGCTCCTACCGGAGAATTGGTCGCCCGCATCAGAGCTGAAAAAGACAACCCTCTCGGCGATTTGCTTTGGGGCGGTGGTTCCGATTCATACCAAGTCATCATTGACCTGCTCGAACCGTATGAGCACGCGCATATGAACCAGGTTCTGGCTGAAACCCGAGATCCGGGAAACCGCTGGCATGGAACGTCCATCGATCCGATGGTCATCGTGTACAATCCGAAACTCGTTTCAGAGAAGGACGCACCCAAAGGCTGGGGAGATTTGCTCAATCCGATCTTCAAAGGCCGCATTGCCCATGCTGACCCGGTCAGAAGCGGATCCGCTTTCATGGCATTGGTCATTCAGCTTTTCACGATGGGAGGAGACAATGAGAAGGGCTGGAAGTATATGTCCGACTTTGTCGACAACCTTGAAAGAAAAGTCGTCGGATCGTCAACTCTTGGATTCAAGGGACCCGCCGATGGTGAATACCTTGTCGGAATCGCCTACGAGGAAGGCGCCTTACGATATGCGCACTCCGGTGCCAACCTGAAAGTCGTCTATCCTGTAGAAGGCTCTTCAAAGGTTCCAAGCCCGATTGCAATCATCAAAAACGGAAAGAACACTGAAAACGCGAAGAAATTCGTTGACTTCATCTTAAGCGCAGACGTTCAATCCAAACTCGGTGACGTGCATCGCCGAGCGGTTCGAACCGATATCCAACTTCCAGCGTATATGACTCCCAATGAGAAATTGGGTGATTTCTACTGGGATACTGTCTGGATCGGTGAAAACAAGGATCGTCTCTTGAACAAATGGAAAGACCTTATCATTGGGAAATAAGGCAGCATCACTCTTCCCAGCTCTCTTTCTGAGCTGGGAAGCATTCTCCATACCTCGAAAGGAGCCCATGTATGAGTCAACCACTCTCAATCAATGATGTAGTAAAGAAATATGGGGATTTCACTGCAATCGACGGCGTGACGCTCGATATTCAATCCGGTGAATTTTTCACCCTTCTTGGACCTTCCGGATGCGGGAAAACCACTTTGCTACGAATGATTGCCGGTTTTAATACCATTGAAGCAGGACAAATCGCCTTTGGGAAACGGGTAATCAACAAGATCCCCGCCCATCAGCGGAATACCGGGATGGTGTTCCAGAACTATGCAATTTTCCCCCACCTTTCGGTATATGACAATATCGCCTATGGACTGAAGGCTCGAAAATTCTCCGCTAAGGCGATTGACCAAAAGGTTGGAGAAGTGCTCGATCTGGTGCGAATGAGCGAATACAAGAATCGCCAGCCCTCTCAACTCTCCGGTGGTCAGCAACAACGGATCGCGCTTGCTCGTGCCATCGTGATTCAGCCTGAAGTTCTTCTTATGGATGAACCGCTTTCAAACCTCGATGCTAAACTTCGCGTCGAAATGCGGTCGGTAATCAAAAAGATCCAAAAAAACCTTAATATCACGACCGTCTACGTTACCCACGATCAGGAGGAAGCGCTGGCGATCAGCGACAGGATCGCCGTGATGAATCTCGGCACGATTCAACAGCTCGGAACTCCTCTTGAAATCTATACCCGGCCATCCAACACCTTTGTCGCCGATTTTATCGGTACCAGCAGTTTCATCGATGTAACGATCAAGGATTCAAAGGTTCTGCTTGGCTCCTACTCATTTCCGGCAGCCTTGAAACATCCCTATCACGGACAAGCGATTCTTGCCGTTCGTCCTGAAGAAAGCTTTTTGTCATTGGAAGAGAACGAAGGGCTTAAAGCGACCATCAATTTTGCTACGTTCTTGGGTGATTTCATCAATTATGAGGTATTGCTTGAAAGTGGTGAAACGATCCAGGTCAATGAATATCTGAAGGAAGGGGGAACGATCAAGAGCGCGGGTGATCAGGTGTATGTGACGTTTGATGCTGAAAAGGTGAATCTTTTTGACCTTTCGACGAAGGAGAGTCTGATATGAACGATCAAAGCGCATGGACCAGAATTGTAAATAGAATCGGATTCTGGGGGATCGTAATCATCACCATCTTCGCGTTGGCGATCCTCTTCCTGCTATACCCTCTTTTTGGGATGATTGCCCGCTCTTTCCAAGGAAGTGAGGATCGGATATTTTCACTTGCCGCGTATAAGGACTTCTTTCGGCTCCCCTACTATTATAGAACCTTGAAGCATAGCTTCGCGGTCTCTTCGTTGACAACGTTATTCGCTGTTCTGCTCGGTGTACCTTTCGGTTTTATCGTCGCCCGATACAATATTCCCGGAAAAAAGATTTTGAACGCCATGGTGGTCATTTCACTCCTTTCCCCACCATTTATCGGGGCATATTCTTGGATTGTTCTCTTGGGGCGGAATGGATTCATTACAAATCTCCTGCGATTAATCAACATCGAAATCCCTACAATCTACGGGTTCCGTGGATTGCTTCTTGTTTTTACCCTCAAACTCTTTCCTTTTGTCTACATGTACGTCCAAGGAGCTCTTCAGTCCTTTGACAACTCCTTGGAAGAAGCGGCGGAAAATCTTGGAGTGAGCGGAGTCAAAAAACTGTTGACGGTAACGTTTCCACTGATTCTTCCGACAATCACTGCCGGGGCGGTCATCGTCTTCATGACTTCAATGGCGGACCTCGGTACTCCATTGTTGATCGGTGAAGGATATAAAGTCCTGCCGGTTCTCGTCTATGAAGAGTATATGGGTGAACTGGGCGGTGATGCGGTCATGGCAAGCGCAATGAGCGTCATCATCATCATTTGCACTCTTTCCGTTCTGTTGCTTCAACGATTCACAATCGGCCGGCGCTCATATTCGATGAGCGGTTTGAATCCTCCGCCGATCAAGAAATTAAAAACCGGACCATTCATTATTTTGACGACCCTCTCCTATCTGATCGCCATCATTGCCCTATCACCTCAGATTACGACCTTGGTAACATCCTTTATCAAAACCCAGGGGCCTATTTTCGTTCCTGCCTTCAGTGTCAAGAGTTATACGGATGTCTGGTATAAGCTTAGTGCGAACATCACCCGGACATTCCTCTATTCAACGATTGCGATGGTGTTCATGATCATCATCGGAATATTCACCTCCTATGTGATTGTCCGCAGGAAGTCGAATCTGACCGCCGTTCTGGACTTCATCCTGATGAGCCCATATGTAATTCCAGGCTCGGTAATCGGCATCATTTTGATTATGGCTTTCAATAAGCCGCCTTTTATGCTCGCAGGTACAGCCTCGATCCTCATCATCTCCTATACGATTCGAAAGATACCGTACATCATTCGGTCGAGCACCGGGATTCTTTACCAGCTCGATCTGTCCAGCGAGGAAGCATCGATCAACCTCGGCGTGCCACCGCTTAAGACATTCTTCAAAATCACTGCGGTTCTTATGCTCCCGGGGGTAATCAGTGGCGGTATCCTGAGCTGGATATCAACCATCAACGAACTCAGCTCCACGATGATCCTTTATTCAGGAAGAACGGGGACGATCAGCGTGGCGATTTACACGGAAATCATCAAGGATGGGTATGGAACCGCGGCCGCTCTCGCAAGTATTTTAACGCTTGCGACGGTGCTTTCCTTGTTCCTTTTCAACCGACTCACAAAGGGAAAAGGAAGCGTCATATGATTCTCACCCGCTTGGCGGTGGCTAAAGAGGCTGCGAAGCTTGCCGGCTCATATCTTCTTTCGATTCCCCAATCCGATCGCTCTTTTTCATCCAAGGGAAAGAGTGATGTGGTGACAATCTACGATAAGGAAAGTGAACGAATCATCAGAAACCACATCAACTCGAAACTACCAAGCGATGATTTTTTAGGTGAAGAAGAAGGCCTCATATCTTATGGAGGAACGGGTCGATGGATTATAGATCCGATCGACGGAACCAGCAACTTTGTCCACGCCATTCCCTCCTATGCGATTTCAATAGCATATGAGGTTGAGGAGGGAAAGCCGATCATCGGAGTCGTGTACGATCCGAACCGGAATGAACTCTTCTGGGCGGCCGAAGGCCGCGGTTCCTACTGCAATGGATTGCCTGTCCGATGCTCCACGGTTGCCGACCCACAAAACAGCATCACGGTATGCCCTTCACCGCAGCGAAACCTGGAGGATTTTGAAACCTACCTTTTATTGTATCGATATATATGCAATCATACAGAAGAAATACGCGAATTCGGTTCGGCCGCTCTCCACCTTTGTTATCTGGCAAGCGGTCGAATTGAGGGGATGATTGAACTGCATGTCGGCTACTACGACATCGCCGCCGGATTGGTTATTCTCAAAGAAGCCGGTGGAAGAAGCAGCTCTTTGGATGGCACGGAACACCCTCAACACAGTATTATCGCTGCAAACGGGATATTGTATGAATGGTATAAAGAAGCGGTTGATACAACGATTGGATCGGTTCTCTTTTAAGCTTCGCAACCATACGTTCTTCAGGAAGCTGCTCGTATCCTATCTCCTTATCGCAGTCGTTCCCCTGCTGCTGGTCGGACCATTCGCCTACTATCTGACAAAAACGATTTTAATGGAACGGACCCGTTCCAATCTTGAAAGTCAAGCCTCGCTGGCTCTCGGTCAAACGAAACAATTGATCGATGGGGCGATTCTCATCGTCGAAGCGGTTTCAAGCGATATCAATTTCCGCCCGCTCTTCACCGAATCGTTTGATGAACCTGCCGTGTTGAATTCACTCTTTTTGTTGTTGACCAACTGGAAACATAAACCGGGAATTCACGTTATTCGCTCCGATGGAGAACCAATCTTAAGCTCAAGTGAAATACCCCCAGACTATACGGACATCAATTATTTGACATGGGGGATATGGCATCGGGCAAAGGAGCGTCCCGATGCTCCGATTTTATATTTCCACTCGCCTTCCGATTCAAGACATCGAGTTCTCAGTATTGGGTTGTACACTGAAAAACCCGGCTTTTCGGGTCTCATCGTTCTTGATCTCTATGTAAGCCACCTACAGGAAATCATGGAAAAGCTCTCCATCCAGGAATATCCCTACCTCGGGCTTTTCGATCCTTACCGAATTCAGGTTCACGCGATGAACGGAGAGTTCGATCATGGTGACCGCGAAGTCATCAGAAACGAGCTGTTATCCACGGTCCCTTCGACTTTTCAAAACAAATCCCGCCTGTATACGATTCACGAAGAGAACGGGAACCGATTTTTCCTTGTCTCCTTGTACCCGTTGCATCAGATCAATGAGATCCTGAACTTCGTCAAATGGATTTCCGTCATTCTCACCAGCAGCATGGTGCTCCTTTCAATCATTCTTGCCCTTACTTCTTCAAGGAACGCATCGGAACCGTTGATGGAGGTCGTCAGATGTTTGCAGCGGGTAAGTGAAGGAGACTTCAGTGCTCGGACATCGATTGAATCCAAGGATGAATTTGGGATTCTCGGATCGATCGCCAATCAATTGGCGGTAGATATGCATGCACTGATTGAAACAAATAAGCAAAAAGAGGAAAGCTTGCGGGTCGCCATGCTCAAATCATTGCAGGCTCAAACAAAACCACACTTCATTTTCAATAGCCTTGAACTTATCAAATGGTACATCATGCTTGGTGAAAACGAGCTGGCGACCGATACGATCATCGATCTTGGATACCTGATGCGCTCCACCCTCGATCTCAGTGAAGGGGTCATTCGGATTGAAGAAGAACTCCAAATAATAAAACACTATCTCGCTATACAAAAGCGTCGACTAGGCAACCGGCTCAATTGTACGATTGCCATTGATTCCTCTCTGGAGAAACTCCCCATTCCTCGCTTCCTTCTTCAGCCGCTGGTAGAAAACGCCGTGATGCATGGGTTGGAACGAAAACAGGGTGCCGGCATGTTGACTATTCTCGGAAAGGATGAAGGCGATGCCGCCTCTTTCACGTTCATCGACGACGGAGTCGGGATGAATGAAGATGCTGCAAAAGAACTGATAACGATTCACAAAATTCCCAATGCGATGAATGAAGGAACCGGCGTCCAAAACATTGTGCGACGATTGGAGCTCTATTACCATGGAAAGGCTCACATCAGGATTGATTCAGCGCCAATGAAGGGTACAACGATTATCTTGGTGATTCCAAAGGATGAAATGTTATGGACCAATGGTTGAAAGTACTTGTTGTAGAGGATGAAGATGTACTGAGAAAAGGACTGATTCTCACAACCGCATGGGATAGGATAAACGCTAAAGTGATCGGGGAAGCGGATAATGGAAGCGATGGCTATGCTCTTGCTCTTCGCTTGCAGCCAGACCTCATCGTAACCGATATCGCCATGCCCGGGATGGATGGGCTTGAAATGATCAAAGCTCTTGTCGAGAAGCTTGCTGATACCGAGTTTATCATCATCAGCGGACACGCGGAATTTGAATATGCCCAGCAAGCCCTTGAACTTGGCGTCAAGGGATACATCCTCAAGCCGATCGATCCAGCCAAGTTTTTTGAAATTTTACAAAGGACCGTCAAGGATCTGCAAGATCGGAAAAAGAGTCAAAAAGAGTTTTTTGAACTGGAGCAACTCCGGGAGCAAATCAAATTCTTCTCTCCCATTCAACGAAGCAAACCCATCGATTATCGCGATCAATATATCGAATCAGCGCTCAATCTCATTGAAGAACGGTATAACCAAGCGATTTCCCTTGGAGATTTCGCCGGAGCGCTGGGTATCAGCGAACGGACGCTTTCAAGTTTGTTCAAGGAAAAGACCGGGTATACATTCTTGGAATATGTGACCCTGTATCGGATGCGGATCGCGGCCGAACTGCTTCAACAGAAAGATATTCAAGTCCAAGAGGTAGCCTCTTTGGTCGGCTACCGAGACTACCGCTATTTCATCAAAATCTTCAAGTCGTGCTTCGATCTCACCCCTCTTGAATATAAAAAAGGCCTTATCCCCAAGGAAGAAGAGTAACGGAGAGGCCGTTCAATCCGTTATCTTTCAATACAGCTTTTCCTTTCCAACCAACATTGAAGAGCAATTCTGTTCATAACGGCAATCCGGACTGGTGACCAGGATCTATGAAAAGAATGAATATAATCAAGTCATAATGGTTATGCCTGCGTTTTGTCATGACATCGAAGACTTTTATGTAAACGTTTACAAATTTTCCTTGACAACTGCAAACTCTCATGGGAACATACATACGAACAAGGAGTAGCAGTGTGAAAAACGTAGTGCTGTCAATGAAGAAAATAGACAAACGCTTCAGCGGTGTTCACGCCCTTAAAGAAGTTGATTTCGATCTTCGTGAAGGAGAAATTCATGGTCTTGTCGGAGAGAACGGTGCAGGAAAGTCCACATTGGTGAAAGCCATCACCGGAATCATCCCAAAAGATAGTGGAGAAATCACCTACTTGGGCGAGCAGTTTGATCCACAGGATCCGAAAGATGCATTGGATGCGGGAATCGGGATTATTCACCAGGAGTTGAATATGATGGAGCACCTCACTGTCGCCCAGAACATATTCATCGGTCGTGAATCCACCAAGAAGGGAAGTTCCTGGCTGTTGGATGAAAAAGCGCAAAACCAACGCACCAGTGAACTTCTTAAACACCTTAACATGGACATCAATCCGACCACGAGGGTCCGGGACCTGACCGTTGGAAAACAGCAGATGGTTGAAATCGCCAAAGCTGTAAGCCACAACTTGAAAGTCCTCATCCTCGATGAGCCTACGGCCGCCCTGACCGACAATGAAATTGAAGATCTTTTTGTAATCATGCGCGATCTCGCTTCCAAGGGAGTCAGCATGATCTACATCTCACACCGCCTTGATGAGATCGGAATCATCACCGACCGGGTGACGGTCCTTCGCGATGGCGAGCTCGTCGGAACGAAAGATACCGACAAGCTTTCCAAGGAAGAGATGATCAGCATGATGGTCGGTCGTGTCGTTTACGAAAAACCGAAACTCAAATCCACTGTTCCGAAAGGTGCGCCGATCGCCTTGGAAGTCAGGAACCTTCATGCAGGCAGACTCGTCCAGGATGTAAGTTTTAATGTTCGAAAGGGAGAGATTCTCGGCTTTGCCGGCTTGATGGGTGCCGGACGGACTGAAACGATGCGTGCTCTATATGGTGCGGACCGCTCCGTTGGAAATATTTGGATCAATGGTGAAAAAGTTCAGATCAATTCACCGATCGATGCTGTGAAATATGGAATCGGCTATCTCAGCGAAGACCGCAAGCGCTACGGATTGGCGATCGGCCTCAGCGTTGCGGAAAACTCGGTGATGGCTTCCTACGGGGAGCTATGCCCCAAGCTGTTCATACCTCAAAAAGAGCTTGAAGATATCAGCCGGGAGTATGTCGATAGGCTTGAAGTCCGGACTCCGAGCCTCGATCAGCTGGTTAAAAACCTCTCGGGGGGAAACCAGCAGAAAGTGGTTATCGTCAAGTGGTTGATCAAAAACAGTTCGATTTTGATTTTTGATGAGCCGACTCGGGGAATCGATGTCGGAGCGAAGAGTGAAATCTACCAACTGATGAATGAGCTTGCCAAAGAAGGTAAAGCGATCATCATGGTCAGCAGCGAGCTGAACGAAATTCTGCGGATGAGTGACCGGGTTGCTGTGATGTGTGAAGGCAAATTAACCGGGATTCTAGATATTGAAGATGCAAGCCAGGAACGAATCATGGCCCTTGCAACCCAACACTGAGAGAGGAGTATCGTCGTATGAAGTCTTTGAAACATGGAGAGCTCGTGGAAAAGAAGGGAGTAAATATGCAAAAGCTCCTTGCTCCGCTTGCTTTGGTAATCGTTTACGGATTCTTTGCCATCTTTGGCCGTAACTTCTTTTCCTACACAACCTTGGTGAATATCCTCGACTCCTCGTACTATATCGGCTTTATCGCCATCGGTGTGACGTTCGTCATCATCACCGGAGGAATCGACCTTTCCTGCGGAACGATCATGATGGCCGCAGCGATTATCGGCGGTACGGCGTATAAGACGTGGGGATGGCCGATGTGGCTGAGTCTTTTGTTGATTCTCGTCGTTTCAACCCTCTTTGGAGCTCTTAACGGCCTCTTGGTAAGTCGTCTTCACCTTCCGCCGTTCATCGCGACCATGGGTACGATGATGATGAGTCTGGGAATAGGTTCGATCGTCTCCAATGTGCGAAGCGCCACGTTCCCGGCTCGAGGCGCCCCGGACTCTTGGTTCAAGACGATCTTCAAGTATATCGGAAAGAACAATGTCTCCTTCCCCACCGGTGCATTGGTTCTCTTCGGCACGGCATTCATCGCCTATATCATCCTTACGAAAACAAAGATGGGTCGTTATATTTTCGCAGTAGGATCCAACAAAGAAGCCGCCCGCTTAAGCGGAGTCGACGTCCAGAAATGGGAGCTGGTGGCCTATATCGTCAGCGGATTTCTTGCCGGCGTCGGTGGAATCGCGTTCGCCGCCGTGTACACCACCGTCATGCCCGCCCAAGGCCAGGGCTTTGAACTCTACGCGATTGCCGGTACGGTCATTGGAGGAACAAGCCTCTCCGGAGGTTCGGGATCGATTTTGGGCACGATGATCGGGGTATACATCATGAGTGTTCTTCGAGCCGGCCTTCCCTCGATGGACCTGCAGAGTCAATATCAGACGTTCTTCACCGGTGTCGTTGTTCTCGGTGCGGTGATGTTGGATATGTATCGAACGAAGAAAGCTACAGAAGTGAAGCTTCCGGTGATCGATTCAAAAGAATAAATAATGGTAAATCCCCACTCCGTATGGAATGGGAGAAAATAGGAGGAATCTTATGAAGAAAACCTTAGTCCTTATTTTGGCTCTGGTTGTGCTTGGCTCGGTTCTGTTCGCACAGGCGGCTGCTGAGAAGAAGCCGTACATCGCCGTTGTCTCAAAAGGTGAGCAACACGACTTCTGGCAACAGGTAAAGCTTGGCGCTAACGCAGCTGCTAAAGATTTCAACGTAGATATCACCTTTGAGGGACCCCCCTCTGAAAGTGATGTCCAGATTCAGGTTGAGATGCTCAACAACGCAATGGCAAAGAACCCGGTGGCAATCGCGCTTGCCGCATTGAACACCAGCAGCGTTCTCGACCAATTGCAGGAAACACGCTCCAAGGGCATCCCGGTAATCGGATTCGACTCCGGAGTTCCCGAGGCGCCGGAGGGGTCGGTTTGGGCAACCGCACAGACGAACAACTACGAGGCAGCAGGTCTTGCCGCCGAGAAGATGTTCGCCGTCATCAAGGATCGCATCGAAAAATCAAGTGTCGCCAAGCCGGTAACAATTGTCGTCATGAACCAGGATGCCAGCGGCGAGTCCCTCCTTTCTCGAGGTAAAGGATTCCGAGACCGCATGGTCCAGCTCATTGCCAATGACAGCTCGCTCTCACGAGATGATATCGCAGTGATCGGAAACACCGCTTACATCGCAGCCGACTCCCCCACCAAGGGTCGCCGCGTATTCATTGAAATGATCGTTCCCGCTTCCGCGGCGATGACCGATGCCACCAACAGCGCACAGGCAGTGCTCAACAAAGTAACCAGCCACAACGTGCTCGGAATCTTCTGCTCCAACGAGGCAACGATCAAGGGTCTCCTGGCAGCGACCAATGACGGTGCCGCATTGAAGAGCAATGCCGCATTGCGCGACGTCGTAGTCGTCGGATTTGACGCCGGTGAAGCTCAGAAGAACGCTGTTCGCCAACAGTATATGCTCGGTGCGATCACTCAGGATCCGTATATGATCGGATACAGGGCTGTTGAACTTGCGTACAAAGCCTACAAGGGTGAGAAAGTTGCCGACATCGACACCGGTGCGAAGTTCTGGAACCATGCAAACATGGACGATGCTGATATCAAGGGCTTGCTCTACGACTAAGTCTTGGGATATCGTCAGGTAAGCTATTCGGGGGTCACCGGCCGCTGCTGTGTGGCCCCTTTCTATCAATCAAAAAAAGGTGGAATTCGGTGACTATAAAGGATGTGGCAACAAAAGCGGGTGTATCAATCGCCACCGTTTCACGTGTACTTAACAACTCTCCTTGCGTGAATGAGGAAACTCGTGCCCGAGTCAAGGCTGCGGTAGATGAACTCGGTTACCAGCGGAATGAAGTTGCCCGGTCGTTAAAAGTCCGTTCAACTCGAAGTATCGGAATCCTCGCTCCGGAGTTCTCAAACTTCTATTTCATGGAAGTGGTTGAGGCGATCGGTCGAGTCCTTGCTGAAAACGGTTATTCAATCATCGTCGCTTCATCATCCGGCTCGGTTGAGCAGGAGAAGCTCAATCTGCAAACCTTGATCGAACGAAACGTTGATGGGCTAGTCGTGATGCCCTCAGGCTTCGAAGGCGGTCATTTTAAGAACAAAGCGCTTAAGAATACCCCGATCGTCGTCCTTGACCGAAAAGTTGATGGAATCGAGACGGATACCGTCATTTCAGACAACCGTTACGGAATCAAAGAGGTTCTCAAAGGTCTCGTCTCCGAAGGGCACACCAGAATCGGATTCATCGGAGGAGATTTGACGTTCTTCACTGCAAAAGAGCGATACCTCGGCTATATCGAAGGAATGAAGGAATTAGGGCTTGAAATTGATGAAGCGTTCATCTTTACCGAAGGCCTGATGCTGCAAAGCGACGGATACGAGCAGCTCAAAAAAGCGTTCGCTCTAAAAAATCCGCCCAATGCATATATCATCGCAAACGACTCGCTCCATATCGGCTGTACCACATATGCCCTTCAAAATATCCCATCCCCCATCCGCAGCAACCTGGTCTTTGGCACCTTCGACTACTTGAGCTATGCACCGCTCCTTCGCTACGCCCGCTATGCAGCGGCGCAGCGGATGGAAGAAATCGGTATCGAAACAGCCCAGATTCTTCTAAAACGACTTAGCGGCGACATGAGCGATTTTCCCCAAGTGGTGATGCTCCGCCCCGAGATCAAGGTTCTTGACTTCAATGGTGGAAAGCCGTTTGCCCATCACTTATAACCTTTACGGCAAAGTCAGGAACAACGCCGTCATGATGATCACATCCTGAAGGAAATGGATCAGCCAGGCCCAGAAGAATCCTTTGGTCTCATGGATGCTTTTCGAAAGGAACCAGCCGAGAAACCCCGCCAACAACACCCCGGGTATCTTTCCGGGTGTACCCAGATAATGGACACCTCCGAAGATAAGGGCTGACAATGCTTTTGAAAGATACGGATTGAGGTTGTGGTACTCGACGATGCTTGCAAAGGTGTGTCGAAAGGTTACCTCTTCAACGAAACTGTTGGTAAGAGCATATACAAGAATCAGCAGGAAGCTTCCAAGGGTAAGGGTCTGAATCACCCCGTTGCGGTACACCTGAAAATAGATCGCTATCGCCGTCACGACCGAGATGACGATGGCCATGTTCCGCCCCAACGTCTTCCAGGTGTCCTTGTTCTTGTTTGAGATCCCGATCCAGGGTTCGGGTAGAACCTCGCCATCGATCCTCGTGACGGACAACAGCCGAAGCGACTGGAAGCGAGTCAACAAGGCGATGACCAGGATGATCACCAAGCTCAAGGCAAGGGTGGTCACCTGATACGAGAATACCCGATTGAGATAGTTCGTTCCGAACCAGGTAACGGTGAACAGCGAATTGCTCATCAGATAGATGATGCTTGCAATCATCAATCCCACCACAACGATGGTGATACCTACATGGGTTGCTGCTTTTTTCATATGATTTCCTCAATGGTTTCTATCGTTTTTTTAAGCCACTCGATCGTTACCTCGTTTTGTACGATTCCATACTCCAACACGAGGTCGAATGAGAGATTGTCCACCCTCGTCGAAAGAAGCTCCTGCAATCCGGCATACACCTGCCTTTGCATTTCCAATTCCTCAAGAACATTTTTAAGGTCGACCAAGAGAGCCGGATAGTCTTCCCGGCTGCTGACAAAGAGCTTGAGCAGGAGCTCATCCCGGTAGATCGTCGTATGCTGATGATTCGACAGCCACTCGGACAGCGCCTGCCGCCCCCGATCGTTGATCGCATAGATGTTCTTGTTTCTGCTCCCCTTCTCCGGCAGCTTTTCGATGAGGTTCTCTTCGGCAAGAAGGTTCAACGTCCGGTGGACGTTGCTGTACGATTCATTCCAGAAGAACCCGATCGATTCATTGGCGAACTTCACCAGCTCATAGGCGTTCATCTTCTGCTTGTTCAAAAGGCCCAACAAGGCGAATTTCGTCGACACGACACCCTCCTTTCATCCCCGGTAGACGATCTGCAGGATCTTTATCAGCAGTCTGAAACTCGAAGCCATATCCTTGGTGTTGCCGACATTCAGGACGAACATCCCCTTGCTCTTCGGATCGTACCAGGCATGGACTCCCGTCACCCCGAGATGACCCTGCACTCTCGGAAGGTTTTTAAGCATGAAGAAGAACTCCTCGAAGTGGATCTGCATCATCCCAAGTCCGTAGTGGAGCCCCTGTCGATAGCGATGGGTGAAGCCCGCTGCCCGGTCAAGCGAGGATTGGCTGATGAACTTCCCGTTCTGCAGCGCATCAAGGAACTTCAAGAGATCCTCCGTCGTGGTCGAGAGTCCGCCCCCGGAGAAATCGGCGCTGAGACTCCTGAACAGATGCACATCGACGCCGTTGATGTAGGTCGGCCCCAACGCCTTCTGATCGAAGCCTTCGCTGTAGAAGCACAGGTGGGTATGCTTCATGCCGGCTGGTTCGAAGAAATATGTCTCGAGCGCCTGATAAAACGGCATCTTGAAGACCTCCTCGATGATCAGTCCAAGCAGGACATACCCGGTATCGGAGTAGAAGAACTTCTCACCCGGCCTGGAAAGCGCCTTTTGTTTCTCCCGCGTATAATCGAGCATCGTATTCGGCGTCCAGAACGTGTCGGGATTCCTGATCATATCCTCGGTGAATGAAGATCCGTCAAATGCTTTGCTTCCGAAGTAATCGTTCACTCCGGAGGTGTGCCCGAGCAGATGCCGGATCATAACCTCCCCCTGATAGTCCACATTCTCAAAGACGAACAGCTTGTCCAGCATCCCTTTTTTCAGGATGCCGGCAACCTTGGCATCGAGAGACAGCTTTCCCTGCTCGATCGCCATGAAGGTCAGCGTGCCCGTCATGAGCTTGCCGACGCTCGCGCTGTGGAAGCGCTGATCGGGCTTCGTGCTCGAGAAGGAATACCTTGTCCCGGATTCCGGCAGATGCATGGCAAACTGAAGCGTCTTGTTTTTCTTTGCGCTCTTCTGTAATACCTGTTCTATTTTTTCAGTCATCATCATGATCCAAGCTCCTTGAAAAAAATCTTGAGCAAACAATAAATATATCTATTAGATATGTCAATTGCTTCATCCCTGTAGAATGTGAAAAAAAACGCCAGGAATCGAACCTGGCGTCAAGAAGAAAAGGAGGATCGGATCAGCCCAAAAGCAGCACCGCCCCCATCACGGCAAATATCGAGATGACGCTATCAAGACTGAGGGTCGTATCCACATAGTCGACGAGGTTTTTCTTCTTGTCATCGATGTAGATCGAGACGATGAACGGAGACGGCATCAGGAACATGAGAAGCACAGCCATCTCGTAGATCCGATCCATCTTCAGGGCAAGGCGGACGATCAGGAGGTTGATCACAACCGCAAAAATGATCAAGACGACCTTGCGGGCGACGATCGTCTTCAGGGCGCTGCCGAGGCTCTCCTTGGTGATGCGGATTCCATAGCCGATGGAGAGGGCGATCAGGGGCATCGTGAGCGATGCGAGAATATCCAACACTTCGTCGAGCTGGCGGGTAAACGCATTCGATCTCAGCACGAGAATCCGCGCGTTTGCCAGCAGGCCCAGGATGATCGCGATCATCACCGGCGAGGTGATGATTCGAAGCACGAGCGTTCCGAGATCGAAATGCTGTCCCTTGTGACGGATTAGCAGGGTCATGAGGACGGTGAACACGAAGAGAACCTGCCCCAGATCGACAAGAGCCATTTTCCCCAGATGGGCCTCACCGTAGAAGGAGGTGAAGAGCGCATAGCCGAGCATCCCCATCTCGAAGCCGCCCAACATGAACGGGAACGCTTGGTTCTTCACCTTGATGATCGCCCCCAGCGGCTTGGCGATGATGAGCATGATGACGCACACCAGAAAGATCGCGGCGATGAGGATCAGATAGGACCGGTTGAACTCAAGCGACCGGAACGCTCCGAACAACAGCGCAGGCAGCGCCAGATCGCTGACGACCCGCTTCAACGCCTTGAGGCCGCCTTCGTCAAAGAATGAGATCTTCCGAAGCAGATACCCCAGAAGAAACAGCAGCAGAAGCGGCAATGCCGGCAAGATTCGTTCCCACATAAAGACCTTCCTTACCCCAAGTGTACCCGAAAGCAGCGGGCAAGGTCATCAGGAAACCAATCAGATATGAGCAAATAGAGAGAAGCCGGGGGCGATCAAGCGCCTCCGGCTGAATCTCTGTCAGACCTATCTCAAATTCACTAACTACATCAGCAAATGAGAAAGCCTCCTCGTTTTTGCTTATTTATTCGGTGGCCTATTTT
>JAAYQW010000013.1 GCA_012519115.1 Spirochaetales bacterium | reverse complement strand
CTATTGCATGCCGTGCCCCTTTGGTGTCGACATTCCCGGATCCTTTGAGATGTGGAACACCTTCCGCCTGTTCGGGAAGTATGAGCAGATCAAAAAGCGCTGGGAATCGATGGGTGATAAAGGACCGCTTTCCTGTACTCAATGCATGACGTGCGTTTCACTCTGCCCGCAGGAGATTCCGATCCCCTCCGATCTGGTTCGAGTTCATGAGGAAATCAGCAAAGAAGCCTTGTAAGAGGTACGCTTAAGCAACGATGGAAGAGAAGATTCGGAAAGCATTGCTCGGATGGTGTCTCGGTGACGGCTTCGGCAGCCAGACCGAGGGGATGGAACCCGAAGCGGTCGGAGCCCTTGGCGAACTCGCGGAAGTGTACAGCTTCGAAGAGGAAGTGCCTCATTGCGGAATCAGCAGCTATGTCTCCGATCTTCCCATCCTGTTCGCTCTTTCCTTCCTGGAGCTGGAACGCGTCGATTACGACCACCTTCGTTCGACCTATAGACGCTATATCAAAGAAGAACCCGATTTCCTCGAACCGTCGCTCGAAGATGCACTCTCGAATCCGATGGAAAAAGGAGAGCGGGTCTTTCACCTAGGCCGATCTGTAACCGGAAGCATCCTGTCCGCCCTTCTGTCCGGACCCGACTCCAAGATGATTGTAAAGAAAGAAGTCGCCCTCACCTCAGCCAATGAGACGGTTCAAGAAGCGGCAGATCTCTACTCTCAAGCGCTCGCAGCTCTCATCCTCCGGGAAGCGGATACGGTCGATGAACTCTTTCTCCTCCTGTTGAGAAGCCGAACATTGGGCGATGAGATGAAATCGCTTGTCCAGGGAGTGCGGAATTCAGAGGCAATCATCAACCCGACGACGGTCAACAGTCCGCACATCCGTCCGACTCTCCTCTCGATCCTCTCCGCCCTGCAGCATGCCGCCACCTTCAAGGACGGAATGATCGCCCTCGCTCAAGGCGGCGGATCCTCCCGCCTTCACTGCGCTTTGTACGGAGGCTTAGCGGGTATGCTCTTCGATCCCCTTCCCGAATCATGGATCGCCGAACTGCACGTTTCTTCGGCGTTGGACGCGATGATCAAAAAGCAGACGCTCTATAGACGGGAGACGCTCACCTTCGAGAAAATCATTGATTCCTTGAGTAAGAAGCTTTGTGAATATGAGGAGTAGCAGATGAAGTCTCCTCCGGCGCATGATTGTAGCGAGGTCAACAATTAGCTGATGCGAACCGATAGATGATTGTGAATACAGGGTATGGATCACATCACCTCCCTTGCACGAGAACGCTTCGGAATCAATGCGGTGCGTCCCTTCCAATATCTGGTGATCAGGCGGATTCTTGAAGAGGACAAGAAAGAGACCCCCCACCCCGGGATGATTGTGACACTGCCCACCGGAAGCGGAAAGAGTCTCTGCTTCATGCTTCCCACGCTGGTGGTCTCGGGTCTTACCATTATTGTCTATCCTCTTTTGGCATTGATGAGTGATCAGATGCGGAGGTTTGAAGAGGCAAGGATCCCCGTCCTCTGCCTCAAAGGAGGACAGTCAAGAAAGGAGCGAGCCCGGATACTATCTCGTCTTGCAGATGTTCGCGCCCTTGTCACCAACGCTGAAACGCTGGCGAACCCGGGCGTGCTTTCCACCCTGCTGCACGTCCCCATCTCGATGATCGTCATCGATGAGGCACATACGATCGAGCGCTGGGGTTCCTCGTTTCGGCCGGCGCTGAGGACGCTCAGCTCCCTTATCGCCCATCTTCGGCCGAGACAGACCCTTTGTTTCACCGCCACCGCCGATGATGCGGTCATTAATCAATTGAACACGCTCTTTTTCAACGGGGAACCGGCCCACCTCGTTCGAGGATCGAGCGACCGGGAAAACATTGCCTACCATTCCTATCCCGCCCTTTCAAAGTCCCGTGCCATCACTACCCTCCTGCACAATCCCTCGACCCGGCCGGCGATCGTCTTTGCTCCGACCCGCGCTCTGACGGAGCGTCTTGCCCGCTATTTCCGAATCTCCAACCCGGCGCTCGATGTCCGTTATTACCATGCCGGTCTTCCAAAGGATGCACGCCTCGCAATCGAAGAGTGGTATTATCATCATCCCGACGGAGTGCTGTTTTCGACAAACGCCTACGGAATGGGAATGGATAAGAAAAACATCCGGACTGTCATCCATTACGCTCCACCCTCCGACGCCCTTGCTTTTTTACAGGAGAGCGGACGTGCGGGGCGGGATGGCCTGCCGGCTCAATCGATCGTTCTGATCAATGAAGCCGACCGGTCTTCACCCCTCTTTCCGATCTTCAACCAACATGAACGATGTTATCGCTCGCTCCTGCTTTCGCTGATGGATGAAGAGCTCGAGCACTGCTTCGGCTGTGGAGTCTGCTTGAATCACCGGATTCTTCTCAGGGAGGGGGAACGGCCGATTCTGCGCACCATTTTCTTCAATCCGCTGAAGTACACCCCCTATACGCTTGCCTTGATGCTACAAAAAAAGGATGCCCGTGTTCTCTATTCCGGCTCACTTTCCACCTGGCGGATCCGGGAGATCGAGGAAGCGGTCAGAACGCTTGTAGCGGAACGAAAGATCCTTCAACCACCCTTCTTGAAAGGGAAAATGATTCTTCTGCCTCAGATTGACAAGAGAGGGAGGGACCTATACAGTTTTTTACAAACGAGGGAGGATCGGCATGGCGACGGTACGTGAAGTACAAAGTGGTGCGTTGCACAAGCGATATGCGGAATTCTATGGAAATGCATATGACGAAGCGGAGCATGATCGGCGGTACCGGGAGCTGATCGAAACCCATGCCAAGCTGTTTTGCGAAGAGAATCCGATCCTCTTCTCCACCGCCGGCCGCAGCGAGCTCGGAGGAAACCACACCGACCACAACAAAGGACGGGTGATCGCCGCCACGATCAATCTCGATACGATCGCCGCGGTTACGAAACGAAATGATTCGATCGTTACCATCATCAGCGAAGGGTATCCCCCGGTAACGGTAAACCTGAACGATCTGACCGTAAAGAAAGAGGAATACAACACCACCGAAAGTCTCGTTCGGGGAATCGCTTTTGCGTTCAAAGAACGAGGCTTGGCGATCGGCGGCTTCTGTGCCAATACCTCGAGCAGAGTGCTGAAAGGTTCCGGTCTCTCCTCCTCGGCGGCGATCGAGGTGCTGTGTGGAACGATTTTCAATCACCTGTACAACGATGATGTGTTGAAGCCGGTCGACTTGGCTCAAATCGGCCAGCTTGCCGAAAACACCTACTTCGGCAAACCTTCCGGGCTGATGGACCAGCTCGCCTGTGCGTATGGAGGCATCATCGGCATCGATTTCAAAGACCGGGATCCGCAGATTCACGAAGTCTCCTACTCCTTTGAAGAAAAGGGATACCGCCTGGTCATCGTCGATACGGGGGGCAACCACGCCGACCTTACTCACGAGTACGCCTCCATTCCGATCGAAATGCGAGCCGTCGCCGCCTTCTTCGGTGAAGAAAATCTTCGCTTCGTTTCCGAAGAACGCTTCCAGTCACAGCTTCCGGATCTCCGCTCCTCGCTTGGGAACGATCGCGCGATCCTCCGGGCCCTCCATTTCTTCGAGGAGAACAAGCGGGTTCAGTGGATGCTCGACGCTCTCAAAGCGGACGATATGAACCGTTATCTGGAATTGGTGAACGAAAGCGGTGAATCCTCCTTCTGTTTCCTACAGAACCTCTACCCTTCGATCGATCCCACCGAACAGGGCCTCAGCCTGGCGATCGCGCTCAGCAAACGGATCCTTCAAGGCCAGGGAGCGATACGCGTCCACGGCGGCGGGTTCGCCGGAACGATTCAAGCCTATGTGCCGATCGCTTTGTCCGATCGATTTGCCAAGAGGATGGAGAAGGTCTTCGGCGTAGGCAGTGTTACCTCCCTTGCGATTCGGAAAGCGCCGACCACCGCGCTGATCTACTGAAACAGCTCTCGGTAGTCAGTCCCGATCGACGTAAAGCGAGTATCTCTCCCCAGGAGCTCTTCAAGAGCGGGCGGCACCTCAAGGGCATGACCGATGAGGGGCTCGACCACCATCTCGAACTTCGCCGGGTGGGCGGTACTCACCACGATCGTAGGGGATTCGGAAACGAAATCCTTTTGGACTCGTACTCCGGTGGCGG
>JAAYQW010000012.1 GCA_012519115.1 Spirochaetales bacterium | reverse complement strand
TCCGAAACTGACCAAACTCAGGCCGGGTCCGTCGGGACCTCCTCGCTTCTGATATTGGGTGTCCGCACCTTGCGTACAGTAGCTCCAGATCGCCAAGCTGTTCTTGGCGGCCATGCACGGCTCGTTCGCCCTAGCGAACACTTCCGCATCTCCCGATGCGTCGATGACCGCCTTGCAGCGGTATCTGCTGCGACCCGACTTGTTTTCAGTGATAACCGCCTTGCAGACGCCGTCTTCGATCTCTGAACCGACGAACAGCGTATCGTACAGGATGTCGATGCCCTCGGCAAGCAATGATTCTTCAAGAGCCAGAGAGAAGGCGGGTCCGTTGTACTTGCACTCGTAGCGCCTACCTTGTTCTTTCCATGAAGAGATGTCGCCGGCGTAATATGCATAGTTCATCGACAGTCTCAAAAGCTCCTCACTGATGCCCCCGATCACCTGTCTTCCATACCCGTCGTCGAGGGGAAGATAGATGACGATGTGACCCGTCGTCGCCAAACCCCCGAGCACCGTGAGTTTTTCCAACAGGAAAACCTTCTTGTTTTTTCTTCTCGACGCGAGAGCCGCCGCACAGCCGGCGATGCCGCCGCCGATCACGACGACATCGTAGTCGATGGTCGTATCGATGGTCCGGCTAGGTATTTCAACCGCTCTTCGTTCAAAATCATCCATCACTTCACCTCCTGCTTCGGTCCGAAGAATCTGAACATTGAAATAGGATGGTCTTTTTCAGCTTCGATCGTGAACGAGTCGCACTTTGCCGGAATGAAAAACTGATCACCGCCTTTGATGTGCTGCACACGATCTTCGGATATGATTTTGCCTGAACCGGAATAGATATAAAGACCGCAGAATATTCCGTCAGCATGTATTTCACACATGCCCGTCACATCGTACCGTTCCAATCTGAAACAGGTGGTATCCTCATACCCGATAAGCAGGCTTCTCGTATAATCATCGGTCTGTTGCAGAATCTTCGGGGGGATGCACCATCTGCCATATGCTTCCTCCCGAGAGATTCCATCGTATTCAAAGCAATCGAACATGCGCTCGAAACCGATGCCCTGATGGCACGCTTGGGGTGGAACGGATAGACCCGACGGGGTGGTGCGTTCCACCCGTATCGTGTAATCGGTGGGTTCCTGGATTTCAATGAGCAGGCATCCTTGTCCGATGGCATGAGGAACTCCGCCCCTGATCAGATACGTTTCCCCGGGTTTCACATCGAAATAGTGCATATGACCGAGAAGAGCCGGAATATCCTGTTCGTAGAAGCAGCGTTCCCACTCTTTCCTCGTGATGCCTTCCTTGAATCCCATATAAATGCCGTAGGGCCGGCCGTCGATATCGCGTCCTCCGAGGATGTGCCAGCATTCGGTCTTCCCGAATCGGGAATGAAAAAGCTCTCTCGCCTTCCGCTTGTTCGGATGGACCTGGACCGTCAGACGCTCAGCCGCATCGATGATCTTCACCAAGACCCCGGTCGAGTCTCCGACGCTATCGACATGGGCTGTTCCAAGAGCGTCTTTCGGACTGCGAGCTATGAAATCGCGAAGGGATTCCCGGGAATGCTCAAGAAAACTCAGTCCTTCATGGACGAACTCTTCACGCCCCACATTACGCGCGACGACCGTCGACATGATCCACTCTTCGGGAAACTGGGAGTCTTTCCCGCCGGATATTCCGTGGATTTCATCTATTTTGCTTCCGCCGGTATAGGTTCTCCATGCCCGAGCGGAAGCAAGTTTCACGGGTGCGGTATAGCTCACCACGAACCCCTCGGCTATTCTTTCTTGAGTTTGCCCGTTTTGGGGTCAAACTCGACGTGCTTGCCGGTCGGGATATGCGAAGCGTCGAGACGCTTGAGAGCGAGCTCGTTATCCGGATAGAAATCGATCCACAAGTAATGGCAGTGCTGCCCCTCTTTGACGTCCACGCCGTGCATGGATCCGAGCGGGATGTACAGCAGTTCGTTCCCTTTCATACGGATCGGCTCGAAATCGATGAGCACGTCCATTTCATTTTCCGGGAAGCTGAAGAAATACTGGTCGAGCATGGGGTGGTCGTGCGATTTGATCGCGTCGACCCCATACGTTTCCACCGATCCGAATGCGAACCTCGGGATGATTCTCTGGTCGATGACCGAGCGGCTGATGGTTTTCTCACTCTTGTTCCGGTCCCGGTACTGTTTCGCATTGCGGTAGATCTGGATGTGCGGGAATTGGGTTTTGTATTCGGCCGCCAGTTCGTCGTCGCCTTCCTGCCACTCCCAGCGGACCTCGATCAAGTGACAATCGGTGAGCGCCTTGATATCGACCGAAAGCTTCGGATTCGGAACAAAAGAGACTCTTTCGTGGAAAATGTAGCTGTTGCCGTCCGTGCTGAATTCCACATCACCCGATATGAGTATCAAGATATGGTGGAACGGCCCCGGTTTAAGTGAAAGCATGGAACCGGCCATCACAGAGTGGTGATACAGTGTCGCTCCGGGAATACATCCGGGTAAAAGGGCAACGCTCCCGTTCTTTTTGACATTGAAGTCCACGGTCATCTTCGGTACTTCTCTCATCTGACATTCCTCCTCATGTT
>JAAYQW010000117.1 GCA_012519115.1 Spirochaetales bacterium | reverse complement strand
GGAGGTAATGATCATGATGGGGGTGCTCACCTCGGTGTCGCCCCCACTTTCAGGGCAAGGCTTTTGAGTGGGAAGATCGTACCCACTCAACGTGATAAAAGATGTTCATTTAATGTGAACGCCAACACCAGCGAAACGGCGAGCTTGATCGGAAGTTTCAACTCGGCGAGCCTGTTGATTCCGGGAACCACTCCGCACGTGCTGATAGTCATTTTCCTCAAGCCGATATTGAACGTTTCCTTCCGGTTGAGGTAATGAACTGCCCTGATTGTCGCATCGAAGTTATGAAACGCTTCGCCCATCCCCATGAAGACGATATGGGTGATCGGTTCTCCGGCCACCTTTGAAAGATGGACGTACTGTTCGATGATCTCTTCCGAGGCAAGATCGCGAATGAGACCCATCGTTCCGGTTTTACAGAATGCGCATCCCATCGCGCACCCCACCTGGACGGAGAGGCACGCGGTGTGCCGCCCTTTCCGATCGACAAGCAGGACCGATTCGATCATTCTTCCGTCGTGAAGCGTGATTCCGAGCTTGATCGTTCCGTTGTCGTCTTCTTTGCGGGCGGTCGTTCTTGAAGAAATCGGACTGCCGATGAGATCGCTCAGGCGTTTTCGCTCATCGAGGGGGAGGTCGGTCATCTCATCAAAGGTGACAGCCTTCTTGCTGAGCCAATTGACGATCTGTCCGCCATAACGTTTCTCAGGAAGGGAAAGCGATTCGACAAGGCGATCGGAGGAGAGACCGTAGAGGGAAAGGGGAAGATTCATGGATCCAGTATACCTATTTGAACATCGAAAGTATAGCGATCAGTACACCGGTGATTCCTTCACCGCCGAGCAGTCCGCTGGCGACGAGGCCGATTCGCTTCTGGGATTTCTCCTTGTCCGTCTTACGGGTGAAGACGAGCGAAGCGAGGGCTCCAAGACCCATGATCGAAGAGATGTAGATCGGCAGATACACGCCAAGCCCAAGGGTCGCAGAGGGTACTTTCATCAAGAAGAGCGCCAGCCCGACGAAGAGTCCGATCAGAAATGCCGGCACGTGTTCGATTCCGCCGACCATCTTGGCAACCGCCGCCGCTTGAGGTGCGGGCAGCTGGGATGTGCCGAAGCCGCCGAAGGCATTCTTCATCGCGAGCAGGACGATGACCGAGAGCACCGCCCCGATCACCCCTCCGACTCCTTCACCGAGGATCTGGTCCCGGGGATTGGTTCCGAGGAGGTGTCCGCTTTTTAAGTCATTCATCACGTCCCCGGTCAAGCCGCAGGCGACGGCGACCACCGCCGCGATCGAGAAGGAAGCGAGCAGCGAAGGCTTGGAGATGAGCTGGATTACGAGCAGGACAAGAATGCCGAAGATCTCCATCGGATTGATTCCCGTTTGTCCGGTGAGCATCGCCGAAAGATACGTCGTCAGATAGATGCCGACGATGAGAACCAGCGCTTCGACGAAACCCAGTTCCGTGCCGAGCGAAAGAAGAATCACCGCGAGGAGCAGGACAAGCAAGATGAGGAAGAGCGTTCGCCGACTCTGTTTAGGTTTTTCTTCTTCCAATTTTTTCGGTCGAAGAATCTTTGAAAACAGAGCATGGATGAAGACTCCCAACCCCGTTCCGATCATCAGCCCGATACCGAGGTTCTGCCGGAAGATATCCGCAGCGGCCAAATCGCCAAAGAAACCCGCCTTGATTCCGATCGGGGTCAGGAGGTAGTAGCCGAAGAGCGCTCCGCCGAACCAGAAGAGGGCGAAGACCGGGCCGATGATCGCACCGATTCCCGCGGCCATCGGCGAGACCCAGAAGGAGAAGGAGGGAAGCAGAGCGCTTCCTTTGAAGGGGGTGAGCAAAGCGGGTATCTTGCCCCATGCATCCCGCAGGAGAGTGAAGACGACGGATCCGCCCATCGAGGTGAAGAGGGTCTTTGCGCCGCTGCCTCCTTCTTCGGAGGCTTTGAGCGTATTGAACGCGGCGATGCCCATCGGATAGGGAAGATCCTCTTCGATGATCAGTCGCTTCCGAAAGATGGAGGAGAAGAGGGTCCCCAGAATCGCTCCGACCACTGCAAGGGTGATGAGGCTCATCGTCGGGAACGTGGAGTCCGGGTCGAGCATCCACAATCCGGGAATCGTGAAGGCGAGTCCGCCGGCGACCATCGCTCCGCTGCTCATGATCGTGTGGGTAACGTTTATCTCTTGAAGGGAGGAGTTGCGCGCTTTTTTCAGTGCGGCCATCGAAAGAACGGTGACGAAGATCGTCGGCCACGGAAGGGCTCCCATTCTGAGAGCGACATACATTGAGGATGCCGTAATGACCAGCAGACCCGGAATTCCGATGACGAGTCCCCGTACGGTGAGATGTCGTTCCATAGATGCACTTCCTCCATATGCGTAATAGTACCGAGAAAGGATGACGGGTGGAAGAGTCAGACTCGGTAGGAGTTCAACGATGAAGCGAAGCGTTCGGCGAGGCGGGCTTTCACGATGATCCCCTCTTCGGTATAGGAGATATCCTCCACTTGTCCGCTCCGATGAAGATATGCCACAAGGTCATGCCGGTCATTGGGGAACTTGTAGGAAAGGGCGGGATTGAGGGCGTGAATCGTCTCGGTGATCGCACCGACCAGCTCCTCCAACCCCTGTCCGGTCTTCAATGACGTTTCCAGAACCGGTTGGTAGAGGTTCTTGAGGCGGGACAGAGGGAAGAAGTCTTCGACCTTGTCGATCTTGTTGGCGACCACGATCGCCGGTTTGTCGGTAACTCCGAGATCTTCCAGAACCTGAACCGTGGTGGTATAGGTGGCGATCATGTCGGGGTGGCTCGCATCGCAGACGATGATGAGAAAATCCGCATACCGGGCTTCTTCCAACGTGGATTTGAAGGCATCGACCAGATGGTGGGGCAGATCGCTGACGAAGCCGACCGTGTCACTTAAGAGCACCTCTTCTCCGCCGGGGAGTTTGAAAAGGCGGGTCGTGGGATCCAACGTCGCAAACAGCTTATCCTCGGCGAGCACCCCCGCTTGAGTGAGGGTGTTGAGCAACGTCGATTTTCCGCTGTTCGTGTAACCCACGATCGCTCCGATCGGATTCGGGCTCTTCAAGCGGGAGGAGCGCTGCACCTCGCGCTGCTGGACGACGTTCTCCAGCTGCTTCTTGAGGAGGGCGATCCGATTTTGGATCTGGCGGCGGTCCAGTTCAAGCTGGGTTTCACCTTCGCCTCGGGATCCTCGCACTCCTCCCCGTTGCTGTGAAAGGTTCGTCCACTTGCGGACCAGACGGGGAAGGGAGTATTGAAGGCGGGCGAGTTCGACCTGCAGCATCGCCTCCTTGGTTTGCGCCCGATCGGCGAAGATCTGCAATATCACCTCATCGCGGTCTATCACCGCAGATTGGAATATCTCTTCCAGGTTGCGCTGAACCCGCGGGGAGATCGGCCGATCGAAGATGATGACATCCGCTTCAAGTTCTTCCAGAAGCTCCTTGATTTCAGCCACCTTTCCGCTGCCGATGAGGGTGGCGCTGGTTTCGCCTCGAAGGGGGATGAACTCGGAATGACGAACCTCCAAGCCCATCGTGTCAACCAATGAGGCAAGCTCTTCACCGCGGAGGTCGGCGTTTTGGCGAGTCTGGTGTTCGTCGATAAGAATCAATAACAGGGCGGAGAGCACCTCGTGCTCAACGGTATGTAAGAGTTTACTCACGCCTTGACTATAGGGCGTGGTTAACGCGCTAGTCAATATATGGTACACTTCTTCCGTTTGGAGAATCAGAGGTATCTATGGGACTTAATTGTGGTATCGTCGGCTTGCCGAACGTTGGAAAATCGACCCTCTTTTCAGCACTCACCAGTGCTCCGGCTCACATAGCGAACTATCCGTTCTGTACGATCGACCCGAACGTCGGAATCGTTTCCGTTCCCGATTCCCGCCTCGACCGGATCACCGAATTGATTCCCGGTAAAAAGAGGATTCCCGCTACCGTTGAATTCATCGATATCGCAGGCCTGGTCGCCGGTGCGAGCCGGGGAGAAGGATTGGGAAACCGCTTCCTGGCCTCGATTCGGGAAGTGGGGATGATCGTCCACGTGGTTCGCTGCTTTGAAGACGGCGATGTCGTCCATGTCAGCGGCGACGTTGATCCCGCTCGGGATATCGAAACGATCAATATCGAGCTGGCTCTTGCCGATCTGGAAACGGTGTCCAAGCGTCACGAAAAAGTGGCTCGAGCACGCTCGCTTTCCAAGGAAGCGCAAAAACACGCTTCGGAGATCCTTCCCATTCTTCAGCAACTCCTTGCGGCCTTGGGCGAAGGCAAGAGCGTCCGAAGCCTGAAACTCGATGACGATCGGCTTTCGCTGCTTTCCGACCTTCATCTGCTTACCTTGAAGCCGATGATCTATGTATGCAACGTGGACGAAGAGGGAATCGGCGGGACCTCTGCCTACGTGGATACCGTCAAACGGATGGCCAAGGAGGAGGATGCGGAGGTGGTGGTCATCTGTTCCAAGATTGAAAGCGAGATCGCGACCTTGGAATCGGAGAAGGAGAAGCAGGAGTTTCTGGAAGCGGTCGGGTTGAAGGAATCGGGTTTGAACAAGCTGATTCGGAGCGCCTATCACATCCTTGGACTACGGACGTTCTTCACCACCGGCGACGATGAGAATCGGGCATGGACGTTCAAAGCGGGAATGAAAGCTCCTCAGACAGCAGGTCTCATCCACAGTGATTTTCAGAAAGGGTTCATCAAAGCCGAGGTTTACAGCTGTGACGATCTGTTTGCCTACGGAAGCGAACAGAAGCTCAGGGTCGCCGGAAAGCTCCGCCTTGAAGGCAAAGAATACCTTGTCCAGGACGGGGATGTGATTTATTTCAAGTTCAACGCATGAACACCCCTCTCTACCACGTCACCGTGAAGGTGATCGGTTCGGCAAGAAGCAGGAAGTCGATCAAGGGGAAACTGAACTCATAGGTCGTCGGATCGAGTTTCCTTCCGTTTATCATGCTTTTGATCGGCTTCGGAGTCGTGACGCGCAGGGTGATCGTCGATTGTTCAATCGCCGGCGGCCCTTCTTCGCCGAGCATGAAGCTGATCATCTCCAGATAGTCATCGGCGCTGAGACCCTGATTGTACTCAGGTCCGAACGCTTCAAAGTTCTCATCCGCCAGAAAGGGGATGATCGGAACGAGCTGGGGATATGTCTCCAAGGTAAGGTAGAAGGTGATGCCGCCGTTTGCCGTTTTCAGGAGCTGCTGATCTGTCGGAGCGCCGAGATCGCGAACCAGGCTCTCCACATCAGAGAAGATGAAGGTGCCGTTCCACGCGTTTTCACCGGTTTTTTCCAGATGAACCGCCTTTGTTGAAGGGGCGCTGTCAAGAAGCGTTTCGAAGTCGTCGATCGCCTGATCCATGACGGGACGATCGCTTTTTTTTGTGCTGAAGTCGCTGAAGTCTTCAAGGACATCGACGAAAAACTCCTCCACGTTGAACGTGAAATCCGCTTTTGGGGGCACAGGAGAAAAGTCGAGGCGTTGACTTACCGTACAGCTGCCGAGAAGCAGAACGAGGGTGAGGACCCAAATCCAGTGAAAGGCTTTCATACGCACTACCTTACGAGATTTAGCGGGAGTTCTCAACTGCAAAATACATCTATCGCCCCTCTATCGCTCCTGAAAAAAAACAAGTATCCTATAGACGATGGTAAAGCGAATTCTTTTTATCTGTATTGTCATTCTGATGAGTTTCGCTCTGCATGCTTTGGAACTCTCCATTGATGGTATCCAACCGAATCAGATCGCTCTTTCCTGGACTCGAGTTCCCTCCGCTCTTACCTATGACGTATATCTCGACGATCGTTACCAGGGGACGGTGAACACGCCCTTTTACAAAATCGAGCATCTTGTCTCTCATACCTCATATGATGTCAGAATCGAAGCGAAACGAGGAGAATCCGTCATCGATCGGGAGACGATCGAGGCAACCACCTCCGGCTGGGAGGGACGGTATCGGTGGGTCAATAAAACGAGAAAGGATAATCGCGGGCGGACGACCTCGCTGGACTACCGTGTCGAGTACGTCCAAGGCGAATATGTCGTCTATGGTCTTCATGAAGGACGCTGGTACGAAGTATTCCCTCTCATCGAACCACATCAGATCGGAGAGCAGTTCGAATATCAGGGCACTCGCCCCGAAGAGATCGCCTATAAGTACAACGCCCAACTGTTCAACACCACGGCGATCACTCCCCGTTTCTGGAAAGTCCTTGAGCTGAAGAGGAACGCCGATGAATTGCTTATCCGGGTGGAGACTCGAGTCGGGGCGTTGCGCTACACTGCGCTCAGCCGCTACGCTTTCGCTCTCGATGATGCGGGAAACCGGGTTCTGAGATTCTCGATCGAGGAGCTGGGATCCAACAGCTGGGCGATCTTTTCTTCACCCAACGAAGGTGAAGAAGGCGTCTTCGTCGCGTTAGCCATCCGTTGACAAAAGAGAAGAGGACCAGTATACCTTGGGAACTGAAGCCCATGCTTCAGGAGTATGCTGAATGAGCGAAAAGAACACCCTGATCATTGTCGAGTCGCCGACAAAAGCGAAAACGATCACAAAATTCCTTCCTAAAACCTATAAGGTCGTGGCCTCCAATGGGCATGTGCGCGATCTTCCGGAGGATCGGATGGCGATCGATGTCGAGAAGGATTTCGCCGCCGAATATGTCTTGGTCAAAGGCAAACAGCGTTTGATCGCCGATCTGAAGAAAAAGCTGAAAGATGCCGATCGGCTCCTTCTGGCAACGGATGAAGACCGCGAGGGAGAGTCGATCTCCTGGCATCTGGTGGAAGTGTTGAAACCGAAGATTCCCTATCAGCGGATGGTGTTCCATGAAATCACCAGGAAAGCGATCACCAACGCTTTGGAAACGGGGCGGGATCTTGACGAGGACCTGGTGCACGCCCAAGAGGGCCGCCGCCTCGTCGACCGGCTTTACGGATATACGCTTTCTCCCACGCTGTGGAAAAAACTCTCCAACAAGAAACTCTCCGCCGGACGGGTGCAGTCGGTGGGCTTGCGCCTTACCGTCGATCGGGAGCGACTGCGAATCGCGTTCGAACAAAACACCTACTGGGACGCCAGCGCTGAATTGGCAAATGCCAAAGGCGAGCTCTTTGAAGCGAAACTCGTCTCCTATCAAGGACAAGCGATCGCTTCATCCAAAGATTTTGATGCGGTGACCGGAGTCTACAAGGGCAGGAAAGAGACGCTTCACCTCGGGCAGAAGGAGGCGCAGGCGATCGTCGACGAGTTGAAGGAAGAGGAGTTCGTCATTGCCTCGATCGAGCGCAAACCGTTCATCACCCGCCCTTCCATTCCCTTTATCACCAGCACCCTTCAACAGGATGCGACGAGAAAACTCAGGATCAGCGCTTCGGAAGTGATGAGAATCGCTCAACGGCTTTATGAAAGCGGGTTTATCACCTATATGCGAACCGACAGCCCTTCACTCAGCCAAGAGGGGACGATGGCCGCCCGTGCTCAAGTGGAAGAACTCTACGGAAAAGAGTATCTCAGCCCCAAGGCCCGATACTTCGCCGCGAAGAGCTCCCAGGCACAGGAAGCCCACGAAGCGATTCGTCCCGCCGGCGACACATTCGTTCATCCGCAGGATACCCGCTTGAGCGGGCGGGAGCTTGCCCTCTATGAGCTGATCTGGAAGCGGACATTGGCGTGCCAGATGGCGGATGCCCGGAAGGCGACGACCACGGTTACAATCAAAGCGGGGGATGGGATATTCATCGCAAGCGGAACGGAGATTGTCTTTCCGGGATTCATCCGGGCCTATGTCGAAGGAGTGGAAGACCACGAGATCATCGACAAGGAGAAAATCCTTCCTCCGCTGAGCGAAGGCGAGGCATGTCCGCTCGAAAGTCTGACGGCCGTGGAACACCAGACCCGTTTACCGGTTCGGTATACGGAAGCATCGCTGGTCCAGGAGCTTGAAAAACGAGGAATCGGCCGTCCTTCGACGTACGCGACGATCATCAAGACCTTGCTCGATCGCAAGTATGTGGTCAAAGACGGAAGCGCCCTCGTTCCGACCTTCATCGGTTTCGGGGTGTGCCAATTCCTTGAAACGAACTTCAAGCAATTCATCGACTACGACTTCACCGTTCGGATGGAGGAGGACCTCGACAAGATCGCCCAAGGCGAATTGAAGAAAGAAACATTCCTGGAGGAGTTTTACCTCGGTGAAAGCGGGTTGATGGAGCAGAACAAGAGGCAGCTGACCTTGGACAACAAGGGGGAGTCGAAGACGCTGAATCTCTGCCACATCGATGAGGCGAACCCTGTCATGATCGGTCCCTACGGTCCGTATGTGATCCTTGAAGATGGACAGCTTGCCAGCTTGCCGCATGATTGGACCCCCGGCTCGATCACCGATGCCGATATAAAAGAATTGATTGCCAACGGCAAACAACAAGCTGAAACAAAAACTCTCGGTCCCGGTCCCAACACCGGCGAACCGATTCAACTGCTCAACGGCCGCTTCGGCCCCTATTGGCAGGAAGGGGAAGGCAAGGATGCAAAACGGGCTTCGATACCCAAGTGGGTCCAAGATGGCGACTTACAGGAGGACGGCGCCATCGCGACTCGCTATCTGAGCCTGCCTCGAATCCTCGGCAAAGACAAAGACGGTGTTGAAGTGATTGCGACGAAAGGCAAATACGGCCCGTATATCTCAAGCGGCGGTACGACCCGCAGGCTCAACCGCTTGGATAAAGACAAGCAGCTCTTCAGCATCACCTTGGAAGAAGCCCTTGAGCTCCTCAGCAAGGAGGAAGTGAAAGGGTCGAAGAAACGGGGAACCCGTGGCGCCCCCGCCCCTTTGAAAGAGCTTGGCGAGTTCAATGGTCGGAAGATCACCCTCCAGAGCGGGCGATACGGCTTCTATCTGAAGCATGGCGAGAGCAATGTGGCTCTGCCCAATGAATATAAGAAAGATGAGGAGAAAGCGCTGGGTCTCCGTCCTGAGGAAGCGCGACGGATTGTGGAGGAAAAACAATCCACCTAGGCGATGCAAAAGCACCAACAAACCAAGAAACCATCGGCGATATCCGTTCTGGCTCGCGAATTCAAGGTGAGCGAACGAAGAATCCGCACGATGTTGCAAGGAGCGGGAATCAATCCCGCCTC
>JAAYQW010000116.1 GCA_012519115.1 Spirochaetales bacterium | reverse complement strand
GATTTTCCAGCGCTGAAATAGTTTTTGGAAGCATTCCTACCTGCCGGGCGACATCAGTCTGGCGAAGCCCTTTCGTTTCACGAATCTCTTTTACTGCAGAACCAAATTGGTGCGATAGATTGACGACGAACTTCATACAGCCTCCCCATACCAAGGTCGATATATGGGTATGATAGTATGTTCTTCAATCCGGGTATACCCTATAGGGGATATTATTACTATATACCCTATAGGGTATATAACTTACGTGGCAATCTTCTTTCTTCTCTTCGCCCGAATATGCTCTTCGGCATGACAACTCCCTCTTCTTTTCTCCCTTCTCCTAAGCTATAGTGAACGTATGTGGATCATCATTATCGTCGTGGTTCTCTTCATCCTTTGGAACGCCACGCTTATCGGGTACCGGGACGTACCGAAAGAACAGCTGGAAAGCAATGAACACAACGCATTCAGCGAAAATGCGAAACCTATCATTCATAAGGGCGGCAATGTTCGCTGCGTGCTGATGGTGCACGGCTTTCCTTCCACCCCGTCGATGTACTCCTACAGCGCCAAACGCATCCATGAAGCCGGATTCGACGTGTATGTGCCCCTGCTTCCCGGATTTGGAACCGACCCGAAGGATCTGGAGGACACCACGTTCATGCAGTGGTTCGATTATCTCTGTCGGTACTATGAGAACCTTCGAAATGAATACAAGACGATGCACATCATCGGAACATCGATGGGCGGGGCGATGACGCTCAAGCTTGCCGAGCGGTATTGCTCTTCACCTTCGTTGGCGCCAAACAGCATCGTGTCGATCGCCGCACCGGTGGTGTACAACTCGATCAAGGATGGGATCTTCACCGACTTGAGGCAATACGCCGCCCGGACGATCGCCCTCTTCATCCCCTCGATCGGCGCTCGGATCGTCGACGGGAACCAGAAAGGCTCGGATGGCGGTGAAGACTGGGTCGGCTATGGAGGCCTGATGGTCCGCCCCGGATTGAGCTTCATCGCCTCCCTTCCCGGGATCCGAAAGAACCTGAAACACGTTGCCTGTCCCCTCTTCGCGATCCATGACCGAGGCGATACGACGATTCCCTTTAAAAACCTTTCAATTATCCAAAAGGAAACGCGGAGCAGCGATCTCGTCTCCTTGGAAACCGCCATGGAGAGTGATGGACATTCTCGCCACGCTCTTTTATCGTATTACTCGATTCAACAATCGTTGACCGACAGGATAGTCGCGTTTATGGAGGAGCACGATGAATAAGCGACAAGATTATATCAGCTGGGATGAATACTTCATGGGAATAGCCCAACTCTCGGCGATGCGCAGCAAAGACCCCAACACCCAGGTGGGAGCATGCATCGTCTCAAACGAGCATAAGATCGTCGGTGTCGGGTATAACGGACTTCCCATCGGTTTGGACGACGACCTCATCCCCTGGCAACGTGAAGGACAGTGGCTCGAAACGAAGTACCCGTATGTGTGCCATGCCGAATTGAACGCGATCCTCAACGCGATTCGCAGCGACTTGAAAGGGTGCCGCATCTATGTCGGGCTCTTTCCCTGCAACGAATGCGCCAAAGCGATCATCCAGGCGGGAATCAAAGAGGTGATCTACCTTTCCGACAAATACGCCGAAACGGATAACACGAAGGCATCCAAGTGGATGTTCGACCAGAGCAAAGTCACCTATCGCCAGCTGAAAGCCCATCATACATCATTGCACATAGACCTCTCATGCGACTCTTGACCGTTTGTCTGAACCCCACATTCCAGATCACGATGGTTCACCCCTCCCTGCTCATCGGGGAAGTGAACCGAGCCGGTGAACACTACCTCGATCTTGCAGGCAAAGGGATGAATACCGCCCGAATCCTCAGCCAATTAGGCCATACCTCCATCCATTTGACCCACCTCGGAGGAGAGAAAAAACACGAGTTCATCAGGATGGCCGAAAAGGATCGGGTGGAACTATTGTGGGCGGATTCGCACAGCGAGATTCGAACCTGCATCACCATCCTCAATGACGGGCGGACCACCGAGCTGGTTCAGGAACCGGAACCGGTCCGAAGCGGAACCGAAGAGCCGATCGGAAAGCTCTTCAGCGCCGCCCTCGAAACGGTTGACGGCGTGATCATCTCCGGCACCCGAGCCGGCGGATATTCTCAAGGGTTGTACCCCCTGTTCGTCAAAGAAGCGAAAGAGAAAGGGCTCTTCGTCCTCCTGGATCTCAAAGGGGATGATTTGAAGAACTCGCTGATCCATCAACCGGATGTCATCAAACCCAATATGAGCGAATTCGTTCAGACATTCTTCAACCGCACGATTCTGGAACAGGAGATGAATCCGAGCCTTGAATCGGACGTGCTTGACATGATGAAAGAGATCCATGACCGGTACGGAACGATCACCTACCTCTCCCGCGGAAAGGAGGAAAGCTGGATTCAAGGCGAAGCGTTCCATACCGTCAAGCCCCGACCGGTCAAGGCGGTCAACACGATCGGCTGCGGGGATACCCTTTCGGCGGTTCTTGCCGTCGAACTGATGGACCACGGCGATCTTCTTCGCGCAGCCGAACGGGCGACCTATTGGGCCGGGGTCAACGCCCGGCACGTCCGGCCCGGGACGATCAGATAAAAAGGTCGCTCAATCAGTTTCATTATATGCTCCCAAAGCTTTTTCATATGGTATCGTTCTATTTCGAGATATTCAATTTTTTAAAGTTTCTCGAAATAGAACAACGATAGAAATCGGAATGTAAGAGCCACAACGATTGTCGATTCCACGGGTGAGTCGTGTTCATCTCATTGCTCCCTCAGATTGTCCTATCAGCCGGGGTGGTTTACATCCGATGGAAGATTATTGCTAAGATGATCGCCAAGGTCATAATCATGGCTACGACGGCCATCGCTGAACCCAAACCGACTCCGGCATAGGCAAGAAAGCTATACACGGCGAAAAAGTGAAAGTTTTTTTCATAGCAGTGCTTGTTTTTCCCATTTCTGAATTATTTTTTCTGAATTATATCGAGTTTTTCCCGTTTTAAAGGACAAAACCTGTAAATATGAATATTTATGCCATTGTATGAATTTTTATTTCATGTTATAGTAGAACCATGGCAAACAGTATCCGCGATGTCTCAGCCCTCTTTGCGATCAGGGAACGATATGATGATTTAAGCGCGAAAGAGAAGCAGATCGCGGATTTCATCCTCGAGCATCCCCGCGAGTCCGTGAACCCTTCCATCGAAGAGCTTGCCGAACGGATCGGAATCAGCGAATCGACGATGGTCCGGTTCGCCAAGAAACTCGGGTACAGCGGGTATCAGCGCTTCCGCATCGCCTTGGCCAGAGAAACCGTCCCCGTTACGAGTCAGCTCTTCGAACGGGAAGTGATCGACGCATCGGACGGGTTCGACGCTGTCTTCAACAGCGCGATTGCGAGCCTTCTTGAAACGCAGCAATCCCTCGACCGGGGTTTGGTCCTCGAAGTCGCCACGTTGATGACGAACGCTCGAAACGTGTATCTGATGGGGCTCGGCGGATCGAACATCGTCGCCGAAGACGCTCTGCACAAACTGGTTCGAACCGGAATCAACTGCCAGTGGGCGGCGGATTTCCACCTTCAGCTGATGATGGCCAGCCAAGGAACAAAGGACGATGTCGCCCTCCTGATCAGTCATACCGGCAGTGGCTATGACTCCATCGCCCTCGCCGAAGAGCTCAAATCGAATGAGGTGAGGCTCGTGGTGCTGACAAGCAACCCCCGCTCCCCGCTCGCCCGGCTCGCCGATCATGTCCTGGCGGTCAAGACAGGCGCTTCCGTGGCGGTCTCGGAGTCCTTTTCCGCCCGGATCGTCAATTTGGCGATCATCGATCTCTTGTACATCCACGTGATGGAACTCCTGGATGAACGGGGAATCGAACAATTGAACAGAATGCGCGCTTCCATAGCGAAGCGGCGCGTATAACATAAGGAGAAATGTACGATGAAACAAGCACAGATTGGCCTGATCGGATTGGCGGTCATGGGCGAGAACCTCGTCCTGAACCTGGAATCCAAAGGCTTCAGTGTCGCGGTCTACAACCGAAGCACGGAACGGGTTGACAACTTTTTGGCTTCTCGAGCCAAAGGGAAAGCGATCATCGGCGCTCACAGCCTAGAAGAGCTGGTGAGCAAAGTCCAATCGCCGCGAAAGATCATGTTGATGATCAAAGCGGGCGATCCGATCGATCAGATGATCGAATCGCTCATTCCCCTTCTCGACAAGGGTGATACGATCATCGATGGAGGAAACTCCAACTGGGAGGACACCGAGAGACGGGTCGCCTATGTGGAATCCAAAGGCCTTCTCTATATCGGAACGGGAGTTTCCGGTGGCGAAGAGGGCGCCCTGCTTGGACCGGCGATCATGCCCGGCGGTTCGAAGAAAGCATGGCCGGCGCTGAAGCCGATGCTTCAAGGGATCAGCGCCCATGTCGACGGGATTCCCTGCTGCGACTGGGTCGGCAGCGGCGGAGCCGGTCACTTCGTGAAGATGGTCCACAATGGAATCGAATACGGGGATATGCAATTGATCTGCGAGGTCTATGACATCCAGCGCCGGCTCTTGGGCCTTTCCAATGAAGAGATGCACAAGATCTTTGCCGAGTGGAACGAGGGTGAACTCGACTCCTATCTGATCGAAATCACCAAGGACATCCTTGCCTACCAGGAGGACGACGGTACGTTCCTGGTCGACAAGATCCTCGATGCCGCCGGCCAGAAGGGAACCGGCAAGTGGACGGGAATCAACGCCCTCCATGAAGGTGTTCCCCTGACCCTGATCGTCGAATCGGTGTTCGCCCGCAGCGTCTCCGCGTTGAAGGAGCAGCGCGTGGCGGCAAGCAAGGTCTTCGACTTGGAGATCAAGGCTCCCGCCTTTGACAAGAAGCAGGTGATAACTCAGCTTCGCGAGGCGCTTTACGTCGCGAAGATCATCTCCTACGCCCAAGGCTTCGACCTGATCAAGACCGCTGGAACCACCAACAAGTGGGACCTCGACCTTGGCGGAATCGCCCAGCTGTGGCGGGGCGGCTGCATCATTCGAAGCCGCTTCCTCGGCAAAATCACCGAGGCGTATCACAAGAACCCCGATCTTCCCAACCTGATTCTCGACTCCTACTTCGCCGAGATTCTCAGGAAGAATCACAAAAGCTTGCGCGCGATCGTCGCTCTTGCCGCCCAGAGCGGAATTCCGACCCCGTCGTTGAATGCCGCCCTCTCATGGTTTGACAGCTATCGCACCGAGCGGCTCCCGGCCAACCTCTTGCAGGCCCAGCGCGACTACTTTGGAGCTCATACCTACGAGCGGACCGATAAACCGCGAGGCGAGTTCTTCCACACCAACTGGACCGGCCGCGGTGGATCGACCGCTTCGACTATCTACTCAATTTAAGGAGGATACCTATGAAAACATTACTCGCAAAAGACAAAGCAGCTCGTGATCTGCTTGCTCTCGGTGCTCTGGTCATTCGACTCGATCCGGGAACGACCCCCTTTGAATACGCCTCGTCCTTCGACTTGCACGTCTCCGGCGGCGAGTTCAACGTAGCGGCGAACCTCAGCCGGGCGTTCGGTCAACGGACCGCGATCGCCTCCGCGATGGTCGACTATCCCCTCGGTCTGAAGATCGAATCGGAAGTCCGCAGGATGGGTGTCCATCCGTTCTACAAGCGCTTCGAGCACGACGGTGTCCGAGGCCCCAACATGGCGCACGTCTATAGCGACCGAGGCCAAGGAGTGCGCGCCCCGGTGGTCTTCTACAACCGAGGCGATGAAGCGGCCTCCCGCTTGGATGCCAAAAGCTTTGATTTCGACAAGCTGTTCGAAGGCGGTGTTCGCTGGGTCCACAGCGGTGGAATCTTCGCAGCGCTCTCCAAGACGACCCCCGAGCTGATCAAGGAGTTCTTCCGGAGGGCGAAAGAGCAAGGCGCATTCGTCTCCTTTGACCTCAACTACCGCCAGAAGCTTTGGGCTTCGATAAGCGATGAACCGCAAAAAGCGGCCCAGAAGACGTTCAGTGAAATCGTCCAGTACGTCGATGTCCTCGTCGGCAACGAAGAGGATCTGCAGATGGGTCTCGGACTGAAGGGGCCCGAGGTTCACTCGACGGACAAGCTCGATCCTACGACGTTCTGGGGCATGGCCAAGGAGGCTCAGAAGAAGTTCCCGAATCTGAAGGCGATCGGAACGACGATGCGGGTCGTCCATTCGACCAACCGCCACACCTGGTCAGCGGTCCTCTACATCGACGGGAAGGGCTACCAGGCTCCGACGGCCGAGTTGGACATCCTTGACCGAGTCGGCGGTGGAGACGGATTCGCCTCCGGCCTGATCTACGGTCTTCTCGATGGTCGCACTCCGCAAGAGGCGCTGAACCTCGGTTGGGCCCATGGTGCGCTGCTGACCACCTATCCCGGTGACACCACGATGGCGAAGCTTCACGAAGTCGAAGCGTTCGCAGCGGGTGGCAGCGCCCGGATCCAGAGGTAACCCATGAATGCTTTGGTATTGACTGAATATAAGAATCTTAGCTATCAGAAGGTACCAAAACCGATCATTACTTCCCCGACCCAGACGTTGGTCCGGATCAAAGCCGCCTCGATCTGCGGCAGCGACATCCACGGCTACGATGGCTCCACCGGTCGAAGGCAGCCGCCTTTGATTATGGGCCATGAGGGGTCGGGGATAATTGAAGAAGTCGGGTCGATGGTTACGAACTTCAAGGTCGGAGACCGCGTCACCTTCGATTCGACGATCTTCTGCGGAGCGTGCCACTTCTGCAAACAGGGACTCTTCAACCTCTGCGACAACCGTCGGGTTCTCGGAGTAGGCTGCGATGAGTACAAGCAGGACGGAATCTTCGCCGAGTACGCAATCATCGAAGAGCGGGTGCTCTTCCGCCTGCCTGAGGGCCTCTCCTTCGAGGAGGCGGCGATGGTCGAGCCGGCGGGAGTCGCCGCCCACGCCCTCTCCCTCGCCTCTCCTTCACTGCATGAGGATGTGGCGGTCGTCGGAGCCGGGCTCATCGGATTGCTCATGATCAAGCTGCTCCGAACGGCGACCAGCGGAAAGATCATCGCTCTCGATATCGATGAGAAACGGCGGGAAATGGCCCTGGAGGTCGGCGCCGATCATGCCTTCGACTCGAACGATTCCGCCCTTTCTCGGAAAATCATGAAGCTTACCGGCGACCTCGGGTTGAATATCATCTACGAGGCGGTCGGCGCCACGGCTCCGATCCAAACGGCGATCTCCCTTGCCCGAAAGGGCGGGACCGTCGTCCTGGTGGGAAACGTTTCGCCGAAGATCGAGCTGCCGCTGCAGAGCATAGTGACCCGCCAGATCAAGCTGCGGGGTTCGTGCGCGATCAACGGCGAATATCCGGCGGTCCTGAAAATGATGGCTGACAAGGTTCTTGATGTAACGGACCTCATTAGCAAAACCGCCCCGCTCGGCGAAGGCAAGCTCTGGTTCGATCGTCTCTATAATAAAGAGGGGAATCTGCTCAAAGTGGTCCTGATCCCGTAGGAGGATGATCATGGTTCGATATGCGTTGCTCGGATACGGAAAAGTCGCCCACCTGCACGCTCAGGCGCTCAGGAACGTGAAGAACTCCCGGTTTGTCGCGGTCTGGGGGCGGAACATGGAAAAAGCCAGGCAGTTCGCGAAGAAGTGGGAGATCGAAGCGTATACGGACCTCGATCTTATGGTCAAAGAAGCGAAGGTCGACGCGGTGGTGGTGACCACCGTTCACCCGCTTCATATGGAGCACACCCTCAAAGCCCTCGATGCAGGCCTCCACGTCATGGTTGAAAAGCCGATGGCTCTCACCGTCTGGCAGTGCGACCGGATGATCGCAAAAGCGGAGGAGAAGCAAAAGAAGCTCGGGGTCATCAGCCAACGCAGATGGTATCCGGCGTGCCAACGAATCCGCAAAGCGATCGACAGCGGAAATCTTGGCACCCCGGTCATCGGGCAGGTTACGATGCTCGGATGGCGAGACAAGGCGTACTACGACAGCGATCCCTGGCGGGGGTCGTGGGAGCTGGAGGGCGGCGGAGTGCTGATCAACCAGGCCCCGCACCAGCTGGATCTGCTTCACTGGTACCTCGGAGAGATCGAAGAGGTCTACGCCCAGTGGGACAACTTCAACCATCCGTACATCGAAGTGGAGGACAGCGCAGTTGCGACGGTACGCTTCAGAAACGGAGCGATCGCCTCGATTCTCGTCTCCAACTCGCAGAAGCCGGGAATCTACGCCAAAGTCCACGTTCATGGCTCCAACGCGTTCTCGGCCGGTGTCCAGACGGACGGCGGGGCGATGTTCGTAGCCGGACAGAGCACGATCACCGATCCTGCGGTGAATGACCTGTGGACCATTGAAGGGGAACAAGGCAATCTCGAGAGATGGAAAGAGGAGGACGCCAAGCTCTTTAATGAAGTGGATGCGACCACCTACTTCTTCACCCTGCAGCTTGAAGACTTCACCCGGGCGATCCTGGAAGACCGCAAGCCCGCTTCTTCCGGACATGACGGCAGAGAGACGGTCAAGTTGATCGAAGGGATCTACAAAAGCGGACGCACCGGCAAGCCGGTCCGTTATTAAAGGAGCGAGCAATGCATCAGGAACTTCAGGAGATCGTATACGAGGCCAATATGGCCTTGAAGCGCAACGGCCTCATCACCCTCACTTGGGGGAACGTCTCGATGGTCGATTCCAAACGGGAAGTGATGGCGATCAAGCCTTCGGGAGTCGCGTATGAATCGCTGCGCCCGAGCGACATCGTCGTTCTCGACCTCCAGACCAGAGAGCAGGTGAAGGGATCGCTGAAGCCCTCCTCCGATGCTCCGACCCACCTCTATCTGTACGACCACCTTCCCGAAGTGGGAGCGGTCGTGCACACCCACTCGCGGTGGGCCACGATCTTCGCCCAGAGCGGCAAGGCCATTCCCGCGTTCGGGACCACCCACGCCGACACGTTCTACGGTCCGGTCCCCTGCACCAGGCCGCTGAACAGACAGGAGATCGAAGACCATTACGAGATGAACACCGGCAAGGTGATCGTTGAAACGGTCGACCGTTCCGACCCGCTGGCGATTCCCGCGATCCTCATCGAAGGTCACGGACCGTTTACCTGGGGCAAGGATGCAAGGGATGCTGTCGAACACGCGATCATCCTCGAAGAGGTTGCGATGATGGCGTACCACACCCTCATCCTGAAAGAAAACGATCGCCCGATCGACCAACACCTTCTGGACAAGCACTATCTGCGCAAACACGGAAAGAACGCCTACTATGGGCAGTGAAATCAACCCGTTCGGGTATATTATCAAGTATGAATGAATTGTCGACTCTCATCCGCAAATATCGCAAACAAGCCAATCTCACGCAGGAAGAATTCGCACTGCTGTCCGGTCTCGGCGTTCGATTCGTCAGAGAGCTTGAACAGGGCAAACCCACCGTCAGGTTGGATAAAGTCAACCAAGCGTTGGCGCTGCTGGGATTCAAGATGGCTCCGGTACCAATTCAAATGAAGGAACCTTGATGTGGCATATCGCAAAGCACGCGTGTATGTTTACGGCATTCAAGCAGGAATTCTTGAAGAGACGGATGACGGATATGCCTTTTCCTATGATGAGGAATATCTAGCGAATCCCGATGCGAAGCCTGTCAGTTTGACCCTTCCGCTCTCCTCGAGTCCTTATACCAGCCAGACCATGTTTCCATTTTTCGACGGCCTCATTCCGGAAGGCTGGCTCCTCTCGGTAGCGCTTGACAACTGGAAGCTGGATGCGAAAGACCGGATGGGCCTTCTCGGCGTCGCATGCAGAGACACGATCGGAGCGGTTGCCTTGGAGAAAATGGAATGACCCGTTGTCTATATTGCAATAAACCGATCTCTCAAGAAGAGCTCGGCTTTCAATGGCATCCCGCATGTGTAAAGAAGTTTTTTGGGGCCACGAGTCTCCCGACGCTGACGATCGATGAGAATCAGCTCATCCAAGTCGCTGCAACCTCTATCGAACAAGGCTACGCCGTCCCGGGCGTCCAAAAAAACTGTCTTTGCATCTGTCGCTCACCCGCGGCAAAGGACAGCTGACCGTCGGCTATCCGCTTGGCTACATCGTCAAGCTGCCGGCGAAAGAATACCCTCTTCTTTCCGAATACGAACACCTGACGATGCATCTCGCTTCCCTCGCGAAGATTCCCACCGTCGAACACGCCCTCTATCGCCTTGAAGATGGAACGTTCGCCTATTTGTCGAAGCGAATCGACCGGCTTGAAGATGCGAAGATCGCGATGGAGGATTTTTGCCAGTTGGGAGGGAGGCTGACCGAAGACAAGTATCGCTCCTCCTGCGAACAGCTGGGGAAGATTGTGAAGCGCTACTCCAGGCGTCTTCTCGATGCGGTCGCTCTCTGGCATCTGCTGCTCTTCTGCTTTGTGACGGGCAACAGCGACATGCACCTGAAGAACTTCTCCCTCTACGCTCCGAGCGGTGATGAATACATCCTGACTCCCGCATATGACCTCTTGCCGACCAATCTCATCATCCCGGAAGACCCGGAAGAAAGCGCCCTGACGCTGAAAGGCAAGCGAAACAGGCTGAAACGGGAAGATTTCGTCTACTTGGCCCAACAGTATGAGATACACCCCAAGACCGCCGAAGGACTCATCGCCCGAATCGTCGGTCTTCAGGAATCATTCCTTGAAGCGATCGAGCAGAGCTTTCTCCCCGAAGAGGCTCAGGATGCGTATAAGACGTTGATATCGGAGCGGATCGAGCGATTGTCATGATTGTGCTTGCGCCGGGTTGCGCACTTGCTTTTGTTTCTCGGCGGCACTACGTTTTGCACATGATGAAGATATTGTTTTTGACCGGCTCTCATTTGAATCCGACCTCCGAAGAACTCGCTCGAGTGAAAGAACGCTATCCGAACGTGCAGATTGCCACCATGCCGATGAAGGACTACGACCTTGAAGCCCTCAAGGAGGCCGAGATCATCGCCGGCATACCGAAACCCGGCGATCTGCGCCATGCCGCCAAGCTGAAGTGGCTCCAGACGCAAAGCGCCGGCGTCGAAAAGGTCGCCAGGCGGGAGTTGTTCGCCAACGATGATGTGATCGTGACGAGCGCTTCGGGTACCTATGGCCGTCAAATCTCCGACCACGTCATGGGGATGGTGCTCGGATTCAACCACAATCTTTTCATCTACCGCGACCAAATGAACGAGAAGCGCTGGCAATCGTACTTCCCCGAAACGGACCTCTGGAACCAGACGATGATCATCATCGGCTTCGGCGACCTCGGCAGGAACATCGCTCGAAAGGCGAACGCGTTCGGAATCCACACGATCGTGTTCAGGCGGACGATGAGCGAGAAGCCTGAATACGTCGACGAGCTGTATCCGATCGATCTGCTGGATGAACATATCCATCGAGCGGATTATCTTGTCCTCGCTCCCGCCGCGACCGCGGAAACCCTGTCGATTCTCAATCGAGGGCGATTGTTCGCCATGAAGAAGGGCGCCTATGTGATCAATGTCAGCCGAGGAACGCTCCTCGATGAGGAGGCGCTCATCGACGCGCTGAAAAGCGGACACCTCGGCGGCGCCGGTCTGGATGTTACGACGGTGGAACCGCTCGATCCTTCAAGCGAGCTCTGGGGGATGAAAAACGTCCTCATCACCCCCCACGCCAGCGGATTGGCGCCGCACAGCATCCATACCGTCTTTGAGATCTTTTTCGAAAATCTCGGCCACTACCTGACTGACAGAAGCAGGATGAAAAACGTCGTCGACTTCACTCGCGGGTATTGAGCGACGCCATGACGGCATCCCAGACACCCGGTGTTACGGGAATTCCTTCCCGGGCATTGATTCGGCGTATAGCGATCGTCCGCTCTCCGGGATAGAAGACCGATCCATCGGAAGCGATCGGCTCCGACCGTTTCAGGTCGTCAATGATTCCCTTGAGAATCGCCTCGGCCTCCTCTTTGGCGTCCAGCCGATAAGGATCGATCGCGATGAACGTCTGGGAAATTGCGATCTCGTCTTTGCAGAGCTTTCCAATCGCCTGGGTGGAATTTCCGCCGGACAGGACGGAGGCGACCGCATCGAGCGCAAGAGCCAGCGCACTGCCCTTCCAATACCCTATCGGGAGAACCCGCCTGGTCCGCTCGATCGTCTTTGGGTCGGTGGTGAGGCTGCCGTCGGAGTCATACCCACCGGGATACGGCAGCTGCCGGTTCGCCAGTCTCGCCTCTTCGATCTTTCCATAGGAGTATTGGGCCATCGCCATGTCCACGACGATGTGTTCTCCATTCTTCCGCGGAATCGCAAGGACGAAGGGATTGTTCCCGATTCGTCCGTCCTTCGCTCCCCAGGCGGGCATGTTGGGCAGCGTGTTGGTGAAGCACATCCCGATGCAGCCGGCCTCCGCCGCCTGCCACCCATACGTTCCGCCCCGCATCCAATGGTTGGTGTTGCGCACCGCGACGCACCCCATCCCGTGCTGAGCAGCCAGCTCGATCGCCCGCTTCATCGCTTTCTTCGCGGTGAGGTTCCCCATCCCCAGGTTGGCGTTCCAGCGCTCGATGCACCCGAAGGCGGCTTCGACCTCGATCGACGCGTCGGGGTCGATGAGACCCTTTTCAAGGTATTCGACCACGAGAGGAAACCGGTTCACTCCATGGGAATACACCCCATCCAGGCTGTTTTGCACAAAGATGGCGGCGCTCTCCGCCGCATCGGCTTCAGAAAACCCATGGTTCGACAAGATCGTCCTGAACACGTCCTGCATCGTTTCTTTGCTGATCTTCATATCTTCCACCTGTCTCCCTGCAAGCCATCATATCACGGAAGAAAAAATCGGCCCCCACCGATCGATGAGAGCCTAAAGAGATCCCTTTTACGCTTACGAAGATTTTTTCTTCTCTTCTTCCTTCTTGGAAATCGCATTCAAGATGACGATGACGAAATAGATGAGAATGATCACGGTGAAGATTCCCACCATCCCTTTGAGCATCAATACCAAGGATTGCTGAAATACGGAATTCATCCCACCCTCCTACAACATCGTCGGCACAAGGCCGAGAATGACGCCGCCGGCGATGACGCTGGCGATCTGGCCGGCAACGTTCGCCCCGACTGCATGCATCAAGAGGTGATTCTGAGGATCCGCCTCCTGACCCATCCGCTGAATCACCCGAGCGGACATCGGAAACGCGCTGATTCCCGCCGCCCCGAGCATCGGGTTCACTTTCTTTCTGGTAAACAGGTTCAGGAGCTTGGCGAACAACACGCCTCCGATCGTATCAAACACGAAGGCGAGAAGGCCCAGGAGCATGATCATCAGCGTTTCAAGGCGGACGAACTGCTGGGCTTTCATCGTCGATGCGATCGTGATGCCCAAAAGCAGGGTGATGAGGTTCACCAGCGCCGTCTGGGCGGTCTCCGACAGCGAGTCCAGTACGGTGGATTCCCGAATCAGGTTTCCGAACATCAAAAGTCCGACCAGGGAGACGGAGGCGGGAGCTATGTACCCGGCTACGATCGTAACGATGATCGGGAAGAAGATCTTCGCTTTCTTGGAAACGGCCTTGGGATTGTAGCTCATCCTGATCATCCGTTCCTTTTTCGTGGTGACGAGCTTGATCGCGAAGGGCTGGATGATCGGAACCAGCGCCATGTACGAATACGCCGCGATCGCGATCGGGCCGACGTAGCTTGACTTGAGCACCTGCGACACGAGAATCGAGGTCGGTCCGTCCGCAGCTCCGATGATTCCGATCGAAGCGGCATCCGCCAATGAGAAGCCCATCAGCGTCGCCACGCTGATCGT
>JAAYQW010000115.1 GCA_012519115.1 Spirochaetales bacterium | reverse complement strand
CATCATGATCGGAAAGGGCGGAGAGAATATGACGAAAATCCGCAAAGCGGTCGAACCGGAGATCCGTTCCATCTTCCCCAAGCGCAAGCTCCGCCTCGACCTCAAGGTCAAAGCAAATCCCGGATGGCGGACCAAGGCGCATATTCTGGACAATCTGCTGAGATAAGAAAATCACCACCTGCACTCGAATCCGATCGACGCCTGCCCTGCCACAAGAAACGGCAGGTCGCTGTAGACCGGTCGGATCGAATCGGAGAGATAGAAGGACTGGTTCATCTCGATCCGGGGAACCACGAAGAACCTGCGGCCAGAATCGAGGGGAATGTACAAGCCGAAGCCGAGATGAGGCAGAACCATCGTCTTGAAATCGAGCGTAGCATAAGAAGAAGGTTTCAACAGGTAGGACGCTCCGATGTGGATGAAGAGGTCGTCATACAAATACACTCTCACTTCCGTCAGCCCCACGATCTCCCGATAGGTGAATCCATACCCGACCCGCTGGGTCAGGCCGAGGGCGAAGTTCTTCCGCAGATCCACCTTGATTCCCGCTTCCAACGAGGTATACCACGAAAAGAAGCCGGCACCTCCGGAAATCCCGACGTGAAACGTCGGAGAGAATGCATAAACCGGCTGAAGACCCACCATCAAGAAGACAAACAGGATAACCAGTTTTCTCACAATCTTCTCTCCATCCCCTGTTCAATCCTTTTTCGTACCAGAACACAGTACATCAATGAAAGAGAGGCTTGCAAGACGTATTATTTAATTGATGGAGTTCATCGGGAAAAACAAATCCAGTCCAAGACTCGCTGCGTTGTCTTACTATCCAAGGCATTTATCAGAATTCATACACCTTGTCGTTTATCACAAAGACATCTTCCAAACTTGAATATACGATAGTATGGTTCTGTCCACCGTCTCCCTTCTTCCATGTAGCTGATGTCCAGAATCCTCCCTCGTCATCATGGATGGTATATCCTTTCACGAACTCTCCTTTCATGCCGCCACCCTTGGCCGAGGAATAGATTATCTTCTCCATGAACTTTTCGGCAGGAAGGTTCGAACTCATAAAGATGGTGAGAATCTTTTGGTGGCGTCCGGCCTCTGCCTTGTTCCATTCAAAGTTGCCATCTTTGATCAACACATCGGCTTTGGTGAGAACCTCATCCAAAGGATTGGCACCGGATTTCTTCAGCGTTCCATTCACGTCCTTCAGATCGATTCCAAGATTGTCTTTCGAGTAGCTTGCATCCAATGCAATCGTGTAGCTGTTGTCGTTGTCAACGATCTCCGGAGCACCGGTTGCTTTGGTGATCTTGAATGTTGAACGCACGTCGATATTGACATCATAACGATCCTCTTCCGATTTGTGAGCGGAAAAACCCGTTGCTGAAGCAATAGTTGTGAGTACTGCATGATCCATCTCCGGCGGGTCGCCACCACACAATACAAACCAATACGTCGCAATGCCGGGGATGCCTAAGAATGGATTGATATTTTGCACGTCATCCATCAATTCATCAAACTCGGCGGGTACTTTTTCGATGTTTTGCGAATTCTTCGCCGCATCGAGCGCCTGCTTGATCGCATTCAAATCCTTTTCAATGCTGTCAATCGCGGCTTCCGCCTCGGAGCGGGTTTTTGGCAACGTTTTAGTGAAGTCAAAGGACACATCATTCGGCGCTACATTGTCATCACAGGAGACAAGAACAATAATCATGACAAGGAGCACTATTGCCCCTCCCAGCATGCGTGCGACTTTCTTCATTTTCTTCTCCTCGGCAAATGTTCTTGCTCTTTTTTCCTTTATATCACGGCTTCTATGAGCCGTCCATTCGCACCACCCATTGAAATACTACGATTTGAAAATACATCATTATATTCGAGTAAGCTACCGACCAAAAAGAATCCCTCCCGACTGTCATGCAACCAGCACAATCGGGAGGGTAAGTTCAATAGGTCGTACTGTCATCTATGGCTATTGAAGCCTATAAGCCTTTCCATCTATCACGATGAAATTCTTATAGTCGTCGTGATCCGACCATACGATGAGATGTTCCTTGTCATTATATTCCCAAATGACGGATGAATAGGATTTTCCTTCAGTACCAAATGCAGTGATTCCCGCAATGAACTTTCCTTCGACTCCACCAAACGTGACATCGAAATAGAACATCATGCTTGCGAATTCCTCCCATTTGGCTCCGCCCAAGGAACTCATCAGCAAGGTGAGGATTTTCTGGTGAGGCTCAGCGCCCGCCTGATTCCACTCATATTTACCTTCATCATCAAACTTGACATCGGTACCGGTCAGATTCTTTTCCCAAGCTCCTTCGCCTGTTTTCTTCAACGTGCTTCCTATCACGATCACATCGGTTCCGGTATCTTTCTCCATGAGGGCTCCTTTCAATGAAATCTCGTAGGAACCCTTAAGCTCCGCGGCACCTTCCGCTTCGGTGATCGTGAACTTTGAATCCAACTCGATGTTGATGAAGGCACCCTGCTCATTCATCATGTCCATGAAACAGCCTTCCGGGGAATCAAAATCTATGGTTACGCCGGATATCTTTTCCCCTCCTTCAGTGGAGCCGCCATACACTCCGAACTGGAACAACGTAATCCCCTGGTGGTCTGTTTTCCGTTTAGCCAAGAGACCATCGAAGGCTGTCTTCGCTCTATTAGATTCCACATCTAAAGCGGGGAGATTATTTATTTCCGTATCTCCCTTCGCCGTGTTCAGGTCATTCTTGATAAAACCGATTGCATCTTCGACGCTCTGGATCAATGCTCTTGTACCGTCGCATGTGCTTGGCAACGCTTCAGGAAGCTCAAATGAAAAATCCTCCGGCAGTTCACCCGGCCAGTCGCCCGGCCATTCATCCTTCCAATCATCGGGCAATTGGTCTAACCATCCATCCGGAAGTCCGTCCGGTGGATTCAGAAATCCATTGTGTTCCCCATTCGGCAATAGATCGTCATCACAGGAGACAAGAGCAATGACCATGAAAACCATGACGAGAAGTATCAAAGCTCCTCCCAGCATACGTGCGACTTTCTTCATCTTCCTCTCCTTGGTGGCAAGTTCACGCCTTTTTTTTCTTTATACCATGTGTCACATGTGCCGTCTATTTCGCCACCTTCAAAAATACGACAATTCACATATTATATTTGAATGTCTTACTAATCAACAATATTCTCCTCCCAGCAATCATGGCCGGGAGGGGAACTATACCTACAGAGAAACTCCGACACCGGAAGGAATCCTATGAATCCGTGCATCAAAGCTCATGGGGAAGCCTCCGCACGCACCATTTTTTTAGGGTTATTTTGGTATAAATTCGTAAGCCACGCCGTTTATCGCTACGATCTCTTCATAGTCTTCGTGAGTCGAATATACGACATAGTATTCCTCATTATCAGGCCCTTCCCACAGAAAGGATAGATAGATAGGAACATCTTCTTCCTCATCATCACCTGCTTCGTCATAGAAAGAAACCAACCCAAACCGGAACTCCCCATTCAAGTCATCACTATCGACCTCGGGATAAAAGATCTGCGTCGCTGACTCTTCCAGCTCAATTACAAGATACTCCATAAACAGGGTGAGGATTTTCTGGCGAGGCTGAGCGCCCTCCTGATTCCATTTATGCAAGTAATCGTTTTGGGTCAGCGGCTGCTCATCGTTGTTGTTCAAATTCGTCAGCGTTCCCAAAAGAGTCATATCTTCTTCCATGTCAGCATTAAATTCGCCCGCGGCGTTTACAAGCAATTCGATTCGGTACTTGCCATTAATCTCATCCCCTAATCCGGTAATTTCGAACTCTACGTTCACACCAATGGAGATCTCCATATAAGCTTGATCCATTTCGTTGGTAAATGTTCTGGAAAAGCGAAACCCGCTTATGGCAGCATCTTCATCTATCTCTATGTAGTCATTATCCTCAATATAAAGGGAGTTCTCATCAAACAATCCAAATGAAAACACCTCCATTCCAGGATAGAATTCTTCCTCATAAGCATCCATTACAGTCCCGAGATCATCCATTAGATCATCGAACATCTCAGGCAATTCTTGTATATTTGCAGTTCTTTGCTCAGCTTGATCGAGTTCCCCGGTGATTCTGGCCATTTCCTGTTGGATTCTCTGGATTGCCTGTTCTGCAGCCTCACGAGCATCTGGTGGCGCCGCAGGAAAGTCAAAGTCCCCTATTTCTGGTACACCATCCAGAAGTCCGTCCAGAAGTCCATCCAGTGGCCCACCCTGTTGTCCACCCGGCAATAGAAGGTCATCACAGGATACAAGAGCGACAACCATGACGAGGAGTATCAAAGCTCCTCCCAGCAAACGTGCGATTCTTTTCATCTTCCTCTCCTCGGCAATTTTATATCTTTCTTTATACCATGTGTCATATGTGCTGTCCATTTTGCTATCCCCAGAAATACTATGATTCACAGCACATCTTATTATGCATGAACATGTTGTTTACCTCTGGAACACATTATTTGCAGTTTCCAACTATAATCTGCTTCCGTTCCATCAAAGCTTTCTCCTTACAGAAACTGATGATCGATCAAAGAAAATACTTCTTGCGTCCTCTCATGTTCATGCGGTAGCATGAACCTCTATTGGAAGGAGGTTGCTTTTGCATAAACGCGAACGAACTCTCTATCTGTTGATGCTGGTCATCCTGTGCTCGCTCACATTGGCCGGGGTAATCCTGGAGGGACCGGAAGACCTTCTCGGAAAGCTGCTGCTCCTTCAAACCCGGGGCGCCCGCCTGATCAGTGATTTTACCGTCCATGGAGTCGGCCTTGCCCTCCTGAACGTGGCAAGCGTCGGCTTTCTGGGCCTTGTCCTGGTGTACTTCGCCGCGATCAATCTATCCGGTCCGACGCTGGCGACGATCATGACGATGATGGGCTTCTCCTTCTTCGGCAACACCCTCTACAACTCGACTCCCGTCATCATCGGTGTCTTTCTCGCCAGCAAGCTCGCCAAGGTGAGCTTCGGTTCCTACTCGATCATCGCTCTCTTCGGCACGGCGATCGCTCCGATTGTCACCTATCTCAGCTTTGAAATCGGCCTGACCCCCATGATCGGCATCCCTTTGGGAATTGTCTCTGGAATCGGAATCGGCTTCATCCTTCCGGCGATCGCCGGCACGCTTCTCAGTCTTCATCAAGGCTACAGCCTCTACAACATGGGATTCGCCTGCGGCTTCGTCGGCCTCTTCATCGCGAGCATCCTCAACGCCCTCGGCCTCTTGCAGCCGCTTGCGGTCCTCTGGAGCGAATCCTCCAGTCTTGCACTGACGCTCGTCGTTCCCGTGATGAGCCTTTTCTTCATCATCACCGCCTTCACCCTCGAAAGACCTGGGGAGATGCTTTCCGGCTTTCTCGGCGTCCAAGGCCAGATCGGACGGCTGCCCAGCGACTACTACGAAAGCGAGAGTCCCTCGGGAACCCTCTTGAACATCGCTGTCCTCGGACTCATCTACTGGCTGTATGTCCTCGGAGTCGGCGCCCCGATAAACGGCCCGGTTCTCGGGGGACTGCTCACGATCATGGGGTTCGGCGGATTCGGAAAAACCGTGAAGAACACGATCCCGATCGTCCTGGGGGTGTTTCTTACCACCCTCCTGCTCGGCAACAGCCCCGCTTCACCATCTCCGATCCTGGCCGCCCTCTTTTCCACCACCCTCGCCCCCCTTGCCGGGCAGTTCGGATTCTTCATCGGCATCCTCGCCGGAGCGATCCATGTGATCGTCGTCGACGTTACCGCCTCTTGGCACGGAGGGCTGGATCTGTACAATAATGGATTTGCAGGGGGATTGACGGCAAGCCTGATCATTTCCGTCATCCATTGGTTGAGTGCGAACAGAACACGGGAGGATTTCACCTGATGAAACGAAAAGAATTTCTCAGCCGCCTGATCGGCGAAATGACCGATTTTTTACTGGAAGGCGATCCTCTTCGCCTGGTCGTTTCACTCCACCAGGAAGAGGATGGGGCCCATCTCTCCTTCTTCGACGACCAGGAGCGCACTGAACAGGAGATAGAAAAGATTCGGACCGCCCTCAACCCAAAACGAAATCGGCCGGAACTGGCCGCCTACTACGGAACGATGGCCGGCCGGGACCTGAACCTGGGATCCAGGCTGAAACTCATCGGCTGGCAGATCAAACAGGCGACCGTGACGAACAACAATCCCGGCATCCACATCGATCTATGGCTGGGCAGCGATTCCTTCATCGTTCCGAAGAAATGAAGTTGGTCCACACCCGTTGTTCAACAAGCGGTTTTTCCACGTCTCTTCCATGGAGACGGTTGACCACATACCCCATGTTCCGTCCGAGAATCCGCATCACCTGAAGCCCCTCATGATCCTGCTCCACTTCCGACGCATTGTTCCCGTGGACGCTGTTCCAATATGCCGAGGAGACGACCAGCATCTGGCTGATCGTGAAATATTTGTTCAACTGATCGAACGTGGCGCTCGCTCCGCCCCGGCGGCACGAGACCACCGAAGAGCCGACTTTCAGGGCGACCTCCTTGGATACGACCCGGAAAAGACGGTCGACGAAGAGGGTGTTGGCGGCCGAGGCGTAATGCACCGGCGAACCTAAAATCAAACCATCGGAAGCACGAACCTTTTCCGCCGCCGTGTTGACCAGGTCGTCAAACACGCAGCGGCGGTTCTTGAAACAGGCTTTGCAATCGATGCACCCTTGGATAGGATCGGTTCCCACCCAAAGAATCTCATGCTCGACCTTGTATTCATCAAGCCCTTTGGCGACCTCAACCAGAGCGCGGTTGGTAGCGCCCTT
>JAAYQW010000114.1 GCA_012519115.1 Spirochaetales bacterium | reverse complement strand
CATGAACGCCCTGGTGATGTGGTACGGGTCTTTCACCGGCAGCGCGACGACCTTATCCTCGGGCTTCCCCCATCGATCCCTGATCTGGATCCACTCTCCTTTCTCCTTGTTCGGATTGGGGAACGTGGAGAAGACATACTCATGAAGCGGCCAATACAAGTCGAGATATCCCTCATCACCGCTCAGCTCATATGCGAGGATCAACTCGTAGAGGGCCTCGGAATGGACCCACCACAAGCGATTGTACCAATTCTCCCTGATTTCCGTTACGACGGGACTTCCTTCGTGGATCGGCAATACCGTTCCGCGTGGTCTCCCTCCGTCCTTATGAATGAACTGGGGAATGCCGCCCTCTTCGTTTGCCACACCGATCTCCGTCATCCACCGCACGACCTTCAGCCCCGCATCCAAAATTTTCCGGTCTTTCGATCGCATTGCCCAGTGGAGCATGAACCACGCATCCTCAAGAGCATGCCCCGGGTTGACCGTCGAAGCGAGCAGCTCATCAAACGCGGAGGCTCCGTTTTCCTTGACGAACTCGAAGAGTCGTTGCTCATCCTCATCAAGAAAATATTTGACGGTCGTTTCCGCCGAAGCCCGGCTGATCGCCAGAAGCTGTTCTTCCGCAGGGTCTTTGAAATGCGCCGCGATGGCGGCGAGCTCCTGAGCGGTCTCAAGCATGATCATCGAAAGGGCGTGGCTCCGGTACCCCTGTGGCACCGCCTGAGGCACCCAGCGGTATGTATTCGTCCTGAACCGTTCATCCACCGACTTGAAGAGAGTGAGGGCGAAATCGAAGAACTCCCGCTTGTCTGCGGCCCGAGCGTACTCGCCCATCCCGTAGATGAGAAAGATGTCGGCGGTTATTCCTCTTTCAAGCTCACCCCCCTCGACGACATTGCCCAGACGGTCGACGGCGATCGGTTTTCCTTCCCGATTCAAAGCCCATGCCGCATGGCCATTCTCCAGCAGCGCCCGGTCTTTGAGAAACACCGCTCCGCACGTGGCGGCATCAAGATACGCTTTGCGGGAGTATCGATCGCTGTATCCGCCAAACTCATAAGCAAGCCGAGAGAGCATCCATAAAAATCTCCCCTGTGACCATACATACTTGTTGGTCGATACCAGTCGCTCGCAATCGTTGCTGAAGCAGGTGAAAAACCCGCCTTTTTCCCAATCGATTCCCTCTTCCATCCAGAATGGAACCAACGTATCAAAGAGATGGTCTATATAAAACGCCTTCAACTCACCCAGTTCCATCAATTTCATGTCTCATTCCTCCTTTACAAGAAAACCAATCAACGAAACCACTCAGATTCCCTTACCCCTTGACCGAACCTAACATGAGTCCTGAAGTAAAATACTTTTGGATGAAGGGATAGATGACCAGCACCGGAAGCATCGTGATGATGGTGACCGCCGATTGGATCCCTTGGGGTCCAGCCGACTGTTGGAGCATCGATATGCTATACGGAAGCATATCAGCGAGCATCTGCTGGCTGATGATATCCTTCAATACGACTTGGATCGTGTATTTGCTCGGATGGGTGAGAAAGAACACTGCGGGCATGAAGATATTCCAGTTGTAGATGAGGTAGAAAAGCCCGATCGCGGCGATGACGGGCTTCGAGAGCGGCAGAAAGATCTTTACCAGGATCGTCAATTCCCCCGCCCCGTCAAGAAGCGCCGATTCTTCCAAGCTTTCGGGTATCCCTTCGAAATAGTTCTTGATGATGATCATATTGAACGTGGTGATCGCATACGGCCAAATGAGCGCCCAAAGAGAGTTGAGCAGCTTCAAGGAACGCACCAACAAGTACAATGGAATGATCGCGACCGGAAGTAGCATCGTAAACACCACGATGACCGTGAAGGTCCGCCGAAGGGGAAGCCGCTTGCGGGAGAGCGGATAGGCGATCGCGAAACTGAAGATAAGGTTGATGGTCGTTCCCACGACCGCCACGAACAGACTGTTCTTGAAACCTGTAACGATCTGCTTGGCTTGGAAGACTTTCTGGTAGGCGTTCAACGTCCATTTGACGGGGAAAATGATCACCTGCCCTTGCTGAATATAGAACTCGGGGCTGAACGATCGAGCCAAGACCGTCAAAAAGGGAAAGAAGCAGGCCAAACCGAATAAAAACAGAAAAAGATACACGAACATCACGAACATTTTCTCAGGAAGAGTATATTTCTTAAATGTGAACTTCATTCCATTCCTCCGCTATTTACCACAGACCATGGTCTGAAATCTTCTTGCTGACATAGTTGGTTATGATGACCAGGGTGAACCCGATCATCGTGCCGAACAGGTTGACCGCCGTTGTATAGTCGAATCGTCCTCCGACGATTCCTTGTCGGTACACATAGGTCTCGATGATATCCCCGACGCTGTAGACCATCGGGCTGTAGAGCGCATACACCTGTTCAAATCCCGACATGAAGAGCTGGCCGAGCCGAACAATGAAGACGATGGCTACGACCGAGGCGATTCCGGGCAGATTGATATGCAAGATGCGCTGAAACAGGTTGGCTCCATCCACGACGGAGGCATCGTATACCTCCTCGTCGACACTCGCGAGCGCGGACATGAACAGCACGGTGAAATACCCGCTATTCTTGGTGATCTCCGAGACGATCAGAAGCGGCCTGAACCACTCGGTACTCGCTAGGAAATAAATGGGTTCTTTCCCCATCGATCGCAGCATGATATTGAGCAGTCCGTCAGTGGGAGAAAGGATGGTGATCATGATGCTTGCATAGATGACCCACGAAATGAAATACGGTATGAAAATGACCGTCTGGATGCTTTTCTTGTACCAGTTCTGGAACACTTCATTCAGGAACAAGGCAAGGATCACAGGAACCGGGAACCCGATGAAAACCTTCAAGCCGCTGATGATGACCGTGTTTCGAAATACCCGACGAAACTCGACATCGGCGATCGCATCCTTGAAATGTTTCAGCCCAACCCAAGGGCTTCCCGAGAAACCGAGCCGGTAACTATAATCCTTGAACGCGATCAGATTCCAATAATACGGTACATATCGAAAAATCACATACCAGACCATTATCACGATCGCCATGAGAAAGAGCATCTTGTTTTTCGCAATCTCTCTTTGCAGCGACTTTAGAGACTTCAGCGGTTTCCATGATTGAGCCCTTGTTCGCTTGGAAGTATCCATCTTTCACCTCCATCTGCTCCGAATATAGAGTGTTTTATGTAAAATCTTGACTTCGCCATGTTCATTATACACCTAGACAAGAAACCAATGCTTCTTTTAACGATAGCAATATGGCGGACGAATCCGCCATATTGTCGAATCATCGGATGTTACGAATCATCAGAGAGGGAAGAGCTCGTTGACCTCTTTTTCGATCTCAGGTCCGCCGTTCTTGGCGTAGTAGTCGAGCCATTCATTCCAAGTGGCATCGGGATTTCCTCTTCCGGAAACGATCCGCGAAGCGATCTCCCTGAACTTATCCTGCAGTCTGGTGAAGTACTTCGCATCTGCGGGCACGGGAACCGGCTTTGAGGATGTTACCGCATAGGTGTCAGCCAGCTCGTTTCCTACGACCTGGGCAGGAGAAAGCGTATTCTTGAACTGCTGCTTGACGTATTCGGCCAGCTCACGATCGGGCCAGGTATTTGTCATGTTCGGGTTCTCGATACACCAACCGGTATAGAGCATGGAATAGAGAACTTCGGTTCTTCTCTCCTCGTAGTTCGGATCGGCCAACATCTCTTCATAGGAATAGAACTTCGGCCATCCCTTCTCGTTCAGAGTCCGCTGCGACGGATAATAGACGTCGTTCCGTCCGCCACAGGCAAGGAAGAACTCCTGCGTATACGTGTAGTTCAAGATCTCGATGCATTTCTCAAGATTTCCGTTCTTACCGAAGAAGGTCGCCCACGGTTGTCCTTCATTTGCCGTACCCGACAATCCTTTCGGTCCGATGGGAGGAGCTATCGGCCACATGTTGGCATCCTCGACGCCGGCTTGCTTCAACGCGGTATTCATCTCGGACAGTCTCCGCGGTTGGTGATACCACATGCCGACCGAATCCCTGAGGTAGGCGTTCCACCAGTCATTCCATCCAAAGGTCAAGGACTCGGGATGGATCAATCCCTCTTTGTACCAGGAGGCAAGTTCCATGAGCGCCTCTTTCATCTCGGGTTGCACCCAGTCAAAGGTGTGCTTGCCGTCCCGCACCTGCCACATGCCGGTCTGGTGGTGGTTCGGAGCTACACCGAAGGCGAGGAAGAAGCTGTCGATGAAGTTGACATTGGTTCGGAAAGCCGTCGCATACTCATCCTTTTTGCCGTTGCCGTTAGGATCGCCCGCCACGAATGCCCGGGCGACTTCTCGGAATTCCTCGAGGGTTCTGGGAACTTCGAGACCAAGCTTCTCAAGCCAGTCCATACGGATGTTCTGGGAGAAGTATTTGAGGAGGTAGCTTCCGGGTATGGCGTATTGTTTTCCTCCATACTGCCCATACCGCAGCTGTCCGTCACGCGCGTTACCGACGATGTCAGGACCATATTTAGGCAGCGCAGCGGTCAGATCATAAATCAGATCCGCTTCAACCAACTGCGGCATGTACTGAGTATGCCCCTGGAATATATCGGGAACATCGCCAGCGGCAATCATCACGGGGAAGCGATCCGGGTAGGCAGAGTACAGCACAGGTTCGAGTTGGAATTCAACATCGGGAAACTTTGCCTGCAATGCCTTCATGAAAGGTCCATTCTCAACGTCTCCCATTGCCTCAGGAAGCCACATCCATCTGATGACCGTCTTTTTTTCTTCCTTGGCTCCTTGGGCAAAGAGCATCCCTACCACCAGTAGGATGACCATACCTAGTAACAATCTTTTCTTAAACATGATTTTCTCCTTTTTTGGAAGTGAGACGGGAATGCCTTTGATGCATTTCTTCAAACCTAAATCCTCCTTTTTTCCTAGAATTTCCGCCTGAATCCCCTCCTCACCTCCTTGTTGAATAATACCATACCCCTTTTCCAGCCAACCATATCACTTTGTTGCACATAAATATCAGTTTGTTGCAATCACTTGACTCGGCTTCACCCTGCTCTCCCACATTTTCGCAACTGAAAATCAAACACTTCGTATCAACGACCGGGCATTTTTATAGAAGATTTTTTCCCGGATGGAGAGGGGAAGATCAAGTCCGTTGATGAAGTCATACAACTCGGTGGTATAGCAGTCTCTGGCAAATACGAAACGATCTTGGAATCGATCAAAAAGCTCCTTCGTGAACCCTATGTCCCTGCTGAGGGCATTGAGCGCCGAGAATGCGGACAGATCCGCATAGATGTTATCATATGTCTCTAAAAGCCGGATCACGGCGCCTTTTCCCACAATCGGTCCCTTTGGATAGATTTCAGCGGCATGTTGGCCATCATCGCTGATATGCGCCCAGAATCCGGGAGCATGGCCGAGAAAGTTGGTCTGAGGCACTTGCCGGAGCACGCGTTCCAACGCTTCCACTCCACCTCCATACCAATAGGATGAGCGTGGATAATGCCCTGGACGCAATCGGATCGGGTAATCGATATGTGTGACCACCGGCAATCCAAGCTCTCCACACGTTTCATACAGTTCGATGGCGTCCGGATTATCGTACATCATCCGAAGCTTCAACTCGCCACAGACTTTGACGTCATAGTGGTGATAGGCTTGTTCGAGTTTCTCGATCGCCTGGGGATCCCTCGGGTCGGGACAATAACCGACGATGAATCGGTCCGGATAGTTCTTGAAGGCTTCGTAGACCCTTTCAAACGTGAGGCTGTGAAAGGATGGGTGTATTGCCTTGCGGAAAAGATCGAAATCTATCTCGCTTGCGGGAACTTCCCAAGTGAGCAGCCAGGCTTGATCGATTCCGTGCCTATCCATATCCGCTATCGCTCGATCGACGGTTATTCCGTGGAAATCAATGTGATTGTGTGCATCGATGATCTTCATCGCTCGTCCCTCCGCTACCGATTCTAGCATACCTCCGGCCTCCGTTGGATACAATTAGCCGCTCGATCAGAGGCGAGCCTTGAACGGTACGCGCCGGTTGGGACAGTTTGCCCTCTCACAGTGTGCGCAGCTCTCGTAGTCCACTTCGCTGTTTGCAAACAACAGACCGGCTATGCTCTTGTTTGGGATCATCAATGAACGTTGGCTCAATGATACTCCGACTTTCCGGTGATCGGGACCGAACAGGCAAAAGAGTTCCTGCAGTTCTTCGATTGGCCAGATATCCACATTCCCCGAACCCGGGTTGAGGCTCAGCGCTCGACGGATTCCAAAAAGTTCATTACAGAGCGATCGTAGGGCTTTTCTGGCTTGGTCCAGCGCTTGGCTCTTCAACTCATCGAGCCAATACGGGGCGAGCATATCCATCGCGGACAGATCGAAATCCTCCATCCCGTCTCCGCAGGTGGCGATATACGGGATGATCCGATGCACCCCGTCCAAAGCACGAAGCGCCTTTCCGTGAAACCGGATATCGCCGATTGCAATGACTGGAACATTTCCGTCATTCAAATGCCTGTCAATGAATGCTTCGATGAGCATGACCTTGGGATTCAGGCGCTTCGAAGCGATCTCAAGGAGCAGAATCGCCTCATTCCGGGCGTCATCAAGATATTCGTAGCGAATAGCTTGTTTATATCGATTCATATCGATCTGGAAGGGAATGTCGAACAGAAGAGGGCTTTTCATGGCAATCAGAGCCTTATCCGAAGCGGAGGCAGATTGTCCATGCCGTTCCAAGTCTGTCTCACGTAGGATTCTCCTGCATGACCGAAGCCATGTTCACATCCGTTCTTACTCCGCTTATGGCCGGGCTCTCTTTCCTTTCCTGCACCCTGTGCCATCCTTGCTACGCCTTCCGTCTCTCCGTGCACACTTTGTAGGCCGCTTCACTGGCCGACGCCGCATCGGGAGTATAGATATCAGCTCCGATGGAACTCTTGAACGCTTCCGTTACAGGAGCACCTCCGACCATGATGGTCACCCGGTTCCTGAGATTTGCTTCCTTGACGGCGTTGACGACATGCTCCATCTCCCGCATCGTCGTCGTCAACAACGCCGAACAGGCGATGATGTCCGCATCATGCTTGATCGCTTCCTCGATGAAACGATCGGTTTGGACATCCGTTCCCAAATCAATGACGGACAATCCCTTGCCTTTCATCATCATGCCGACCAGATTCTTGCCGATGTCGTGAAGATCTCCTTTCACGGTTCCCAATATGACCGTTCCTTTGCTCTGAACGCCTGTCTGGACCAGCAATGGCTGAAGTATTTCCATACCGGCGTTCATCGCCCTGGCGGCAACCAGAACTTCCGGAACGAAGATCTCATTGTTCTTGAACTTCACGCCAACGGCATCCATTCCCGAAAGCAGCGCCTCATCGAGAATCCGCGAGGCCGGAATTCCCTCATCGATCGCAGCTTGGACCAAAACACGAACATCCTTGGCTCTGCCTGATTGCATAGCTTCGGATAATGCTTTCAAATCAACCATACTCCCCTCCCGTCTTCTTTATTTTAGCGTATTCCGCGGAATTGTCGTTTGCAATAAAGATATCCTGAATCAGGCTTCTTCCACCACCTCGCTTCCCCTGTGTTTGACGAATTATTTCATCAGAAAAACAGATGTTCCACAAATTGAGTCTGAAACTCTTTCAAGCTCGACAATTCGATATATCGTATTCCTCTTCGAACATCCTCGACGAGTTCCTTCCCATTCTTCGTATTGAGCAATATGATCGCTCCCTTTCCTGCAGCGTTGCCCAACAAGCGGATTGCTTCAACAGGGACAAGAGGCAAGAGACCAATCATCTGGGCATGCCTGGTGCTGATATGGGAGCCGAATCCTCCAGCGATCATCACGTTCGAGAGATCCTTTACGGACAGGTTCGCTTCAGCAAGCAGGACATCAATTCCGGTAGCGATGGCGGCCTTTGCCAACTGGACTTCCCGGACGTCGCGTGCGGTGAAGTATATATCCTCGGTAAGACGAAGCGCTTTGCCTTGATCGGTATCCATCAAGTAGCGCAATGCCAAATCGTGGTCATTCTTCAGGGCTCCCGTTTCATCAACCAAACCTATCTCCACCATCAAAGCCACGCAGTCGATGATTGCGGAACCGCAGATGCCTTTTGCTCTCCCCCCACCAATCGTCGAACACAGAATCATCCCATCTTCATCGAGCCACACCCGGTCGATGGCGCCCTCGCTGCCGGCCATGCCAAAATGGATGCCGACTCCCTCAAAGGCGGGACCTGCCGCAGATGAGCAACCATACAGGCGTTTTCCATCCCAGAGGACTATCTCTCCATTGGTCCCGATATCGATGTAGAGCGTCGGTTCGGTCTCATCGGTCAGCGAGAAGGCATGAATACCGGCGGTAATATCAGATCCGATGAAGGCGGAAACGATTCCCGGCACATACAGCTCTGCGTGTTCCAAGTCAAGAAGCGTCGCATTCGTAGTTACAGGCTCTGTAAATTGGGGAGTGAATGGGGAGCGGGCTATCGAGGAGGGGTTTTTCCTCAGCAGAAAGTGGATGATGGTCGGGTTGCCGACAGCGATCACTTCACTGACTCTCTCAGGTTCAATCCCATGCTCGGCAAGCAACGTCATGATCATCGCTTGTATCTGACTTGCCAACATCGTGTGCAGCCGGCTCAAACCTTCTTCGTGCTCATCGCTATACTGGATTCGTGAAATGACATCATCGCCATACTTTCGTTGATTATTCATCAGTGAGGTCGTTCCGATGATTTCCCCCGTCGAACGGTCGACAAGGTAGATGGCGATCGTCGTCGTACCGATATCCACCGCACATCCATACTCCTGCTCATAGAACAAATCGGCTTTGATCGTACCGGGGAACGCCGTAATGATGTTTGACGCCTCCTCCAACCAATGAAGCGTTATCGTCAGTGTCGTATTTGCCGGTATCTTCAGCGTACATCCTAATCGATACCCCGCTTCCAACGAATCATATGTCAAAAGAGCGGCATCGGCTTCGGTCGGAGGGCAGGATCCTGCATCATCGACGTGAACGATGCATTTGCCGCAGATACCGTTGCCTCCACATGGAAAAGAAAGCCCATGCAAACCAAGTTGGTGGAGCACGTCTCTCAGATTTTGACCGGTGGCAAGACAAACAGAATGCTTCTTCCTTGGAGTCTGAATAGTCAACACACTCTTGCGTTCCATCAATTTACTATAGCATATTCAATTACTACGTTGTTAACAAAAAGATTCTCCGAACGACGGATATCCATGGTGAATATTCCGGCACACCTCCCGGATCAAACAAGGGCTCCAACGACCGAATAGTTTCTCGAGGAGTCTTTACTCCTTGTTGACCTCTAAAGCGCTAAAATGGTAGCTTTAGGACAATGAATTTCAAGAAGGTAATTCGATGAGAGTATTAGTATTGGGCTCCGGCGCCAAGGATCATGCGATCGCATGGTGGTTCTCTCAGAGCAGGCTCATCAGCGCTCTCTATGTCGCCCCGGGAAACGCCGGGACGGAATCGATTGCTAAGAATATCGGAATCGATCCATCCGACCCTGAAGCAGTGTACCGAGCGTGCCAGAGACATAGGATCAACTACGTTTTCGTAGGGACTGAGGCTCCCCTCTTCACCGGAGTGATCGACTACCTCAATGAACGGGGAATCGATACCTTCGGAGCCCCCAGACGAGCACTCCCCTTGGAAGGGGATCGGGACTTTGCCCGTAAATTCACCGAACGGCACAGGATTCCCGCACCCCGCTACGTGCTCTTTCATAACACCGATGATTTAAGTGCCTACCTCAAGGAACATGCAGGCGAACGCTTCGTCGTGAAGAGCAATCAGATCGCTCCTTCCCGGGTGATGGTTGATTCCACCGATTACACCACATTGATGGAGTTCTCCGCCACGCTTCTTGAGCGCGGTCCGATCATCCTGGAACAGCACCTTGTAGGGCTTCCCCTTACAATCACTCTCTTCGTCGATACCAACAGCTATATGCTGCTCCCGATCTGCAGCGACTACATGCGCGTTGAAAGCGGCGGAACTCCTACCGGCGGCATGGGTTCGATCTGCCCGGTTCCTCTCCAGGATTCGGTGAAGGAATCGTTGATCAAAACGATCATAGAACCGACGCTCAACGGACTCAGAGAAGAGAGCATGGCGTATAAGGGAGTGCTTACAATCAGCATCATCCTCACCAAAGAAGGTCCGATGCTCGTCGATTACCACGTCCGCTTCAATGACCCTGCAGCCCAGGCATTCATCCCCCTCATCTGCACCGACCTCATCGAGATTCTCACCGCGATGAAGAAGGATACCCTCGGATCGTTGAAGCTCTGCTGTTCCTCCAACAGCGCGGTCGCCCTCGTCGTGGCGAGTGAAGGATATCCGCAAGAGCCCGTTACCGGGAAAATCCTTGATCCGATTCCCGCAGCCCTCCTCCTCAACGCTTTTGAAGGAGCGCCCAAATATTTCTTTGGCGGAGTCCAGAAACAAGGCGGCAACCTTGTCACTACCGGAGGACGAAACGTCACCGTCGTCGGAATCGACTACAATATCATGAGTGCGAACAAACGGGCCTACCAAGGCGTCGTCCATGTTCAGTTTGAGAACGCCTGGTATCGACAGGATATCGGAAACAAGTTCTTTGAGAACTAGAAACACCACGGGGTGCTCATCGGCACCCCCTTCTTCTTTGTGATTGAATGCATGCTTGTAGGAATCAGAAGGAATCAAGATCGGCATGAAGAGTACATGCTTTTATGCCTGCTGGCGTCGAATTTCGTAGAGAAAGATCCCCGCAGCGACGGAAACATTCAGTGAATCGATGTTGCCGGTCGTCGGAATCGCCACGATGTGGTCACAGAGTTTCTCCGTCAGCTTACTGATACCCCTTCCTTCACTGCCCAACACAAGGGCGGTTCGTTTCGGGAAGATCGTCGCATGGAGGCTTTCGCCACCGATAGCCGCGCCATATACCCAGAATCCCTGACTTTGCAGGTACTCGATTTCACGATTCAGATTCGTGACCACCGCCTGGTTCACGTAGTGCGCCGCCCCGGAGGAGATTTTGATCACCGTCTGGTTGGATTGAGCGCTCCGCCTGCTTGGGGTGATCACGAGGGAGACGGAAAACTGGTCGGCGGAGCGGAGAATCGCTCCGAGATTATGAGGGTCGGTGATTCCGTCAAGAATCAGCACGAGAGCTCCATCATCCTCATTGAGCGCCGAACAGAACTCGCAAACTGTCATCCGGCGGGCAGTGGATGAGCTTTGAGGCTTGGAGGGAAGGACAAGAAGGGCCCCGCGATGATCGGAGTTGCCGGCAAGCCGATCGAGTTCGGGTTTGCCGATCTTTCGAACGACGGTTTTTCGATTCATCCGCGCCAAGTTTTCCAGCACCTCGGTTTTCGAACCCATCTCCCGGGCGATGTAGAGAATGGAGCCGCCGGGAGCGTTTTTAAGCCCCTCTTCGATCGCGTGATAGCCGATAATCGTATTGCTCATCATCAATCCTCGAAAGAAACCGGATTCGGCTCAGTGCTCTCACCGAGGGCATCACTCAGTTCCTGCATCAGTTTTTTCGCTTTTGAGTTCAACCGTTTGGGAACCTGAATATCGATTTTAACGTACATATCCCCCCGATCCGTGGAGTTGAGCCGGGTGGCGCCGTACTGGCGAAGACGGAGCATCTTCCCATGCTGGGTTCCTGACGGGATATTAAGCTTGATCTTCTTTCCGTCGATCGTCGGCACCATGATCTCCGCCCCTAGGGCGGCCTGGGTGATCGAGATCGGTATCTGCACGAAGAGATTATCCCCTTGGCGAATAAAATACCTGTGCGGTCTGACATTGATGTACACGTACAGATCGCCGCTCGCCCCTCCATTGGGTCCGGCGTCTCCCATTCCGCGGAGCACCACCCGACTGCCGGTATCGACTCCGGCGGGAACGGTGACCTTCACTTTCTGCTGCTTGCGCTTCAAGCCGGTGCCGTGACACGACTGGCAGGGATTCTCGATAATCTGCCCGTTTCCACTGCATGTGGGACACGTCGAGGCGATCGTAAAGAAACCGCCGCCTCTGCTCACTTGACCGGAGCCGTGACAGGTGGGGCAGGTTTTCATCCCTTTTGAACTTTCACTCCCCGAACCGCCACAGACATCGCATGCCACTTGGTGGGAGTAGGAGATTTCAACCTTTGTTCCGAAGATCGCATCTTTAAAATCGATTTCAATATCATAGCGGAGAGAAGAACCCGCCTCGGGACCTCGATGGGCTCTCGAGGTTCGGCCGCCCCCTCCGAAGAAGGAGGAGAAGATGTCCTCAAACCCGCCGCCGAAGCCGGAACCGAAGATATCGCTGAAGTCACGATAGACGTTGGAATAATCACGCGGGCCTGAACCGCCATCCACCCCGGCAAAGCCGAATTGATCGTACATCTGTCGTTTCTTCTCATCGGAGAGGACATCGTATGCCTCGGTCGCTTCCTTGAAGCGGTCTTCGGCCGCCTTGTCACCCTGATTGCGGTCAGGGTGATTGGCGATTGCCAGTTTGCGGTATGCTTTTTTAATTTCATCCAGGGTAGCAGTCTTATCCACCCCCAGAACCTCGTAATAATCTCGTTTCGCCACAGTTTCCTCGTTCTACACAATCATGTCGGCCGAAGCCGACATGATGGGTAATCAACGTATTCTATCGTTCTTCAAGGCCGTTAGTCTACGACCTCGAAGTCGGCATCCTCAGCATCTTTCACGGTGTCTGAAGAAGAGCCTGCAGCGCTTTCGGTCTCGGCTTGAGGACCTCCGGTTTCCGCTTGGGTCTGTTTGTACATCTCTTCAGCCAGTTTATAGGATGCTTGCTGCAATGCTTCCGTCTTGCTCTTCAGCTCATCGGCAGTTGCATTTTCCCTGGCCAGCGTGGCTTTCACATCATCCAAGGCGCTTTGAATCTTCGCCCGGTCGGCCGCATCGATCTTATCTCCATGTTCGGTGAGGGATTTCTCGGTGGAATATACCATCGAATCCGCTTCGTTCCGGGCATCGATTCGAGCCCGTTCCTTCTTATCCTCTTCGGCGTGCATTTCCGCTTCCTTGACCATGCGCTCGATCTCAGCTTCGGAGAGGCCGCTGGAGGATTCGATTCGGATCTTCTGCTCCTTGCCGGTTCCGAGGTCCTTTGCCGAAACGTGGACGATTCCGTTCGCATCGATATCGAAGGTCACCTCGATTTGAGGAACACCCCGCGGTGCGGAGGGAATTCCGACCAGGTCAAAGTTGCCGAGCGTCCTGTTCTGGGAAGCCATCTCGCGCTCGCCCTGAAGAACGTGGATGCTCACTGCGGTCTGGTTATCGGCGGCGGTGGAGAAAATCTGACTCTTGCGAGTCGGAATCGTCGTGTTCCGCTCGATGAGGCGAGTGTTTACGCCACCCAACGTTTCGATACCCAAGGAAAGCGGAGTAACGTCGAGGAGCAGAACATCCTTCACCTTTCCACCGAGGATTCCGCCCTGGATCGCCGCACCCATCGCAACGACCTCATCTGGGTTCACACCCTTGTGCGGCTCTTTACCGAAGAGCTCTTTCACCATCGCTTGGACGGCGGGGATTCTCGTCGATCCACCGACGAGAATCACCTCATCGACTTGACTGGCGTTCAAGCCGGCGTCGCGGAGGGCGTTCTGAACGGGCTTTTTGGACCGCTCGATCAGATCGGCGATCAGTTGCTCGAACTTTGCCCGGCTCAAGGTCATCTGCAGGTGCTTCGGTCCCGATGCATCGGCGGTGATGAACGGGAGATTGATATCGGTGCTTGTCGAGTTCGAAAGCTCGATCTTCGCTTTCTCCGCCGCCTCGCGAAGGCGTTGAAGCGCCATCTTGTCCGTGGAGAGATCGATCGTCGAACTCTTCT
>JAAYQW010000113.1 GCA_012519115.1 Spirochaetales bacterium | reverse complement strand
TTCAGCTTCCTGGTGGAAGTAGTTCAAAGGTAGAGCCCCAGATTGTGGATCTGGTTGTTGCGGGTTCGAGCCCCGTCTTCCACCCTTGGGCGGATATGGCCTGCGCTCGTAGCTCAGCTGGATAGAGCGCCGGACTTCGAATCCGTAGGCCGAAGGTTCGAATCCTTCCGAGCGCGTTGATTTTTGTCAGGTGAATATTCGTTCGGGCCGCTAGCTCAGATGGTAGAGCAGCAGACTCTTAATCTGCGGGTCAAAGGTTCGATCCCTTTGCGGCTCAAAGTGTGGTATACTATGGATACTACAGCACCGCGAGAGTGGTGAAATTGGCATACACGCCAGACTTAGGATCTGGTACCTTACGGTGTAGGGGTTCAAATCCCCTCTCTCGCAAGACGGTTTGTCAACGATTTGCGAAAGTAGCTCAGTGGTAGAGCTCCACCTTGCCAAGGTGGATGTCGCGGGTTCAAGTCCCGTCTTTCGCTCTAGGCAGTCAGAGAGATCTGGCTGCCTATTTTTTGCTCTGAAGGGTCTTATCCGATGAGGTCTTTCCACTCCGCTTCCTTGAATCCGACAAACACCCGAGCGCCGGTGACGAGGATCGGCCGTTTGACCAGCATGCCGTCGGTCGAAAGAAGCTCAAGGGCTTCATCGTCGCTCATCATCGGAAGGCGGTCTTTGAGATTATGCTCGCGGTAGAGCCGGCCGCTGGTGTTGAAAAAGCGCCGGAGCGGAAGACCGCTTCGTTCATACAGCGAAGCAAGCTCTTCTTTTGTCGGATTCGCTTCCTTTATATCACGATAGGTGTAGGGAATATCGTGTTCCTTCAGGAACGCTTCCGCCTTTCTGCATGTACCGCAACGAGGGTAACAGATTATTGTCATACGATCCTCCATACCCATCGTAGCAGAAGAAGCGCCGCCTCGATAGTCACGGCGGCCGTAATTACCCTAGACCAAAGACAAAAAAGTTGTTATATACAATATGTTTCCACCTGGTGAATCTGGTGGCTGTAAACTTCGCCCACGGGCAAAAGGATGTACGATAGAATGATCGCCAATAAGAATATCAAGGAACTGGACCATTCGGCCGTCGAGCTGACTATCACCGTAACGTCAGAAGCGATTGAGAAGGAATATAAAAGTGCGTTGGCAAAGTATGCAAAAACGCTGCAGATCAAGGGATTCCGAAAAGGAAAAGCCCCTCAGTCGGTCGTCGAAGCGAAACTCGGCCAAGCGGTCCGTGAAGAGTCCACCTTCAATGTCATCGAAGATGCCCTCAAAGAAGCGATCGGTACGGTCGAGGACAAGTATAAGCCTCTCTCCTACTCCACCCCTCAGCTATTGAATGAAGAGACCCTCCTGCCCTTCGAAGCGGAGAAGGATCTCACCTTCAGCGTGAAATACGATGTGATGCCGGTCGTAGAACTGCCCGCCTATAAGGGATTGAAGATTTCCTATCCCAAGGTGACGCTTCCGAAAGAAGCGGTCGATGCCGAAATCGAAAAACTTCGTCAGCAAAACGCGATGACGATCGAAAAGAAGGGCAAAGCGGCCGATGGCGATATCGTCACGGTGGACTATGTCGAAGTCGCCGAAGACGGCAGCGAAGTCGAAGAGTCCAGGCGAGCCGATTTCGTCTTTACCCTCGGCTCAGGCTCGAACTTCTATAAAATCGACAAGGATGTCGTGGGAATGGAAGCAGGGGAAGAGAAGACCGTTGAAAAGACGTACGCCGAAGACAGTGACAAAGCCGGCTTGGCCGGTCGAACCCTCTCTTTGAAGATCGCCTTGAAAGCATTGAAGATGCGGGATGTCCCCGAACTCGATGATGAGTTCGCCCAGGATGTCAAAGAGGAATACAAGACCGTGGCCGATCTGGTCAAGGGAACAAAAGAGAAGCTTCAGGAAGCGTTGAACGCCAAGCTCGAGAGCGAGAAATACAAAGCGCTGTATGCCGAGCTGCGGAAGAACACGACGATCGCTCTGCCGGAGACGATGGTCACAATGGAACTTGAACAAGCCTGGAACCGATATGTTCGTCAGACCGGTCTTTCAGAAGAACAGATTCTTCAATTCCTCGAATTCCAAGGCCAGAGCAAGGAAGATATCATCACTCCCTGGCGCGAAGGGGCGGAGGAGTCCTTAAAAACCCAGCTGATTCTTGATAAGATCAAAGATGAAGAGAAGTTTGAAATCGATGAAGAAGAGCTGAAAAAGATCGCCGACGAGCAACTCTCCGGGATTACCGATGAAGAACAGCGTTCCTACTATTTGTCGATGATGGAAGATGATATGCGCTTCTCCAAGACCGGACCGTTCCTGCTCGAGAACAACACCTTCACCGAAGGTGAAAAGGTCGATTATACTGCGTTCATGGATCCCTCCTACGGCTTGTAGGGGGAAGCGTGAGCGTCATGTATGACATGGCCCGGCCTTGTCATACGTAGGAGGATTATACATGAATGATCATCCCGCGAGGATGTATGGCCCGATTCCCATGGTTGTAGAACAATCAGGGATTGGTGAACGGGCATATGATATTTTCAGTCGCCTGCTCAAAGACCGGATCATTTTTCTGGACGGAGAGATTCATGATGCTGCGGCGGATCTCGTCGTAGCCCAGCTACTCTTTCTGGAATCGGAAGATCCCAACAAGGACATCAGCCTCTACATCAACAGCCCCGGCGGCTCGGTGACTGCGGGCTTGGCAATCTACGATACGATGCAATACCTTCACAGTGATGTGCAGACGATCTGCATGGGCCAGGCGGCCAGCATGGCGGCGCTGCTGTTGTCTGCGGGAACGGATGGCAAGCGCTACATCCTCCCCTCCGCCCGGGTGATGATTCACCAGCCTTGGGGTGGAGTTCAGGGCCAAAGCAGCGATATTTCCATTCACGCCAAGGAGATTGGCCGGCTCAAGCGCCTTACCACAGAAATCATCGCCCGTCATACGAAGAAGAACTTTGAAGAAGTCGCCCGCGATGTCGAGCGTGATTTCTTCCTCTCCGCCGAAGAGGCTCAGGCGTATGGCATCGTGGACTCGATCATGACGAGGAGGACGTGATGGCCAGAGCTTCCAGAGCCTGTTCCTTCTGCGGCAAAGGACAGGAAGAGGTTCGCCGCCTGATCAACGGTCCCGGCGTCGCGATTTGTGACGAGTGCGTCGAGGTGTGCAGTGACATACTCAAAAACGATCCCTCGTTCGTCGAAGACGTGGTAGGAGTTCCCGATACGATCCCCACTCCCCGCGAGCTGAAGGAATATATGGATGAGTACGTGATCGGCCAGGATTCGGCGAAGCGCATCTTGGCGGTCGCGGTTCACAATCATTATAAACGGGTAAAATTCCAAAAGCAGATCGCCGAGCAGGGCGTCGAACTGGATAAATCGAATATTCTCATGGTAGGACCTACAGGAACGGGAAAAACCCTTCTCGCTTCAACGTTGGCCAAGAAACTTCAGGTTCCTTTCGCGATCGCCGATGCGACGACGCTCACCGAAGCGGGATATGTCGGCGAGGACGTTGAAAATATTCTCCTGAAGCTGATTCAAAACGCCAATGACAATATCAAAGCCGCGGAATATGGAATCATCTTCATCGATGAGAT
>JAAYQW010000112.1 GCA_012519115.1 Spirochaetales bacterium | reverse complement strand
CTAGCCTATCTCCGTCTCGATGTAATGCTTCGCTTGTTTTTTGATCTTCTTCAGCTCGAGTCTTTCCGCTTTGAGCCACTCCTTCTTTCCGATGAGGGCTACTTGTTCAACGGGCTTGCCCCTGATGAATTGGGTGATCGCGCTCTGTGCTTCATCCGTTCCGGTCGCTTTGGGATAGGCGAAGAAGCCGTGGAGGCCTTTTTTCACCTCGAGGTATTTGACCGGGGTGTCCGCCGAAGCGAGCGCATCGGCATACAACACGCCGTCATCCCGAAGAGGATCATACTCCGCCCCGATGATCAACGTGGGAGGGAGGCGGCTGTGGTCTTTAGCGAGCAACGGCGAAAAATTCGGATCGAGCGTGTCTTTCGGTTCGCGTTGGTAGTTGTGGATGTAAAACGCCATCTGCCGGTCGGTCAAGGTGGGGGAATCTTTGTACTCCGCATAACTGGCTGTCCGCATCCGGCCGTCGGTGATCGGGTAGATCAGAACCTGGCCTTCGATCGCAGGTCCTTTGCGATCGCGCGCCAGGCGGCTGACCACCGCGGCAAGGTTTCCTCCGGCGCTGTCGCCGACGAGGAAGATCCGGTCGGGATCGTTCTTCCAATAGCGGCAGCCGGCGGCCGCCCACAAAAGGGTGTTGTAGCAATCTTCGACGGCGGTCGGAAAGCGGTGTTGAGGCGCAAGGCGGTAATCGACGGAAAGAACCGTGGCTCCGGTGACATCGGCCAAGTGGGCGCAGATGATGTTGTAGAGATCCATGTTTCCCCATATCCAGCCGCCGCCATGGTAGTAGATGATCAGGGGCAACAGGTCGCTGATTCCCCGCGAGCCCTCTTTTTCATAGAGGTAGCCGGTGACTTTTCCATCATCGACGGGAATCACGAACGTCTTGATGGTGATGTTTCGCGCCGGTCTTCCGAACAGCCGGCGAATCAGCATGTTGGAGGGAAGCGACACCCCGTTCAGCTGGGCGATCCGATCGGAGGTCAGCTCATCCGGATCCCAAGCAGTATACTTTTTCACCAACTTTAGCAATCGCCTCATTCGTCGAGTCAAATCATACTCAGTCATCGTGGATTTATCGTAGACCATCTGAATGGACTCTTCAAGAAGATCCATCAGTTGTATTGAAAGGAAAGAGGAGAGTATACTGTCCCTGTATGAAGACGTACATTCGGTTTGGATATGATTTCATCACGGAGCCGTTCCTCCCCGAGGGAAAGGATGAGTACTATCTTCGCTTTGAACAGAGCAAGAATGACCCCGATACATACCGGAACCTGAGAAGCGATGAGATCGCCATCCTCAAGAGCAATCTGAACCACAGCCCCAACTGGAACAATCTGCTGGTCAGAGACCCCTTCGATCCGCGATTGATTCGAAACAGCGAATTCTACGGACTCGTCCGGCTCGGCACGGTATCAATGAATACGACGAGTTTCCATGACTTCACAGTTCCTGTCGGGATCGTGAACTCCCGAATCGTCAGCTGTGACATTGGAGATTCCTGCTCGATCATGGAGTGCACCTATTTAAGCCACTACATCATCGACGATGAGGTGGTGCTCTATCGGATCGGGGAGATGCAGAGCACCAACCACGCGAAGTTCGGCAACGGAATCGTGAAGGATGGAGAAGATCCCGAGGTTCTCATCACCATCGATGTCGTCAACGAGGCGAAAGGCCGGAGCATCCGACCTTTTGACGGAATGATTCCCGCCGATGCACATTTGTGGTCGACGTACCGCGAAGACCGGCTGCTCATGCAGCGATTCGACGAGCTTACCGACAAGGTTCTCGACACCAGGCGAGGATACTACGGGTTCGTAGGGAGGAAGACCGTCATCAAATCGTGCGACACGATCAAAGATGTGTGGATCGGAGAAGGGGCGTACATCAAAGGGGCCAACAAGCTGAAGAACCTGACGCTTCGCTCAACCCTCGCCGAACCGGTTCAGATCGGCGAGGGGGTCGAACTGGTCAACGGAATCATCGGTTCGGGATCCCGGATCTTCTACGGTTCCAAAGCGATCCGCTTCGTGATGGGGGATAACTCCAATCTCAAATACGGTGCCCGATTGATCCACTCCGTGCTGGGGGACAACTCCACGGTCAGCTGCTGCGAGATTCTCAACAGCCTGATCTTCGGTTCGCACGAACAACACCACAACAACTCGTTTCTCGTTGCCGCCCGAATCGAAGGGCAATCCAACATGGCCGCCGGGGCGAATCTGGGGTCGAACCACAACAGCCGGAACAACGACGGGGAGATGATCGCCCGTCGGGGGTTCTGGCCGGCGCTCTCCACCACCGTGACGTATGATTCATATTTTGCCAGCTACACCTTGATCGCCAAAGGCTCTTATCCCCATCAGCTCTCCGTACCGCTTCCATTCAGCCTGATCAGCAGCGATGAAGCCAGCAATAGACGGGTGATCATGGGAGCGTATTGGTGGATGTACAACCTCTACGCATTGGAGCGAAATACCCATAAGTACCACAGCCGCGACAAGCGAAAGAATCCGAGACAACGCTATGAACCCGCCTACCTCGCCCCCGATACGGCAAATGAAATCATCGAAGCTCGAGGTCTGCTCGAACTTTGGGTGGGCGAGAGTCTGGGTGACGGCAGTAATGATGAGCATTCGCTTCGTTCCCAAGGCAGGTTCCTGCTCCTGAACCGGCCCGAGCTGGTGGAGCGTTCGACGATTGTCACCTATACGGTGGAGAACTCGAAGGAACCGGTGATCATCCTCAAAGCCGCTGAATCCTACCGCGCCTACGGTGAGATGCTTCTCTTCTATGCGATGAAAACCCTGGTTACCTATGCGAGCGGCCGTGACCGGGCGATCGGCGATCTTCTCCAAACGAAAGAGGCACATCTAAGTCCTTGGGAGAACGTCGGCGGGCAGCTTGTTCGACGCGACCGGGTGGAAGCGCTGATGGAACACCTCAAGGAGGGATCGATCCGGTCGTGGGATGAGGTTCATCAGACGTATTCCGATTGGGAGAACTCCTATGAAGAGGATACCCTTTCGCACGCCCTCGGCGTGCTCTCCTATCTGCTCGAGGAGGAGAGGTTGTCAGGCGATGTGTGGGACAGGCTCGTTGGTGAAACCAAAGAGCTGGTTCAAAAGATAGAACAGGGAATCTACCACTCCAAAGAGAAGGATCATCTCAATCACTTCAAGTACACCACCTACCGCAATGAAGAGGAGCGCAACGCGGTTCTGGGAAATCTGAAGGACGATCAGTTGATCAAAACGGTTCACAAGGAGATGGAGACATTCCTCGATCAGCTGAATCACGTCTCGTTTTTAAGGAATTCTTCCAGCGCTTCCGGTGAAAGAGGCTTTGAAAAATAGAAGCCTTGGATTTCATCACAGGCTATGCTTTTCAAGAAATCCGCCTGCTTCTTTCTTTCCACACCTTCAGCGGTAACGCTCGCCCCCATGGCTCTCGCCAACAGAATGATGATTTCCGTCAATGGAGCCAGTTTTTTATCTACATCGATCGTATCAATGATCTCTTTATCAATTTTCAATCGGTCAAAAGGCACTGATTTCAACCGGTTGAATGATGAGTGTCCTCTGCCGAAGTCATCTATGGCGATGCTGATTCCCAGCTCTTTCAGTCGGTAAATCTTCTCGAGCACATCCAGAGGGTTTTCAAAGAAGAAGCTTTCCGTTATTTCCAGCTCGATGTATCCGGGCTCCACTCCGCTTTTCTTGATGATGTCTATGAAATCAGCAATGAAATCATCCGTCTGGAGTTGTACGGCCGATAAGTTTATCGAAATGCGAAGAGGAGAAAATCCCTTTGCGATGAGCCTGTTATGCTCTTGAAGCGCCTGTTCCAGTACCCACAGTCCTACTTCATAAATCAATCCGGTTTGTTCGAGGATGGGGATGAATCTATCCGATACCACTTGTCTGCCGTCATCGGTCGTCCATCTGAGCAAGGCTTCAATTCCGACGGTTTTTCCCGTATCGCAGCTGATCTGTGGTTGAAACTCCAGATAGAACTCTTCGTTCTGCAGCGATTGGAAAAGCCGATTCGTGAGGAGGGCGTTTTCCGCGATCTGGCGTTCCAGCTGCTCGGTGTAGAACACGGCCTTCTTGTTCGTTCTTTTCGCCTGATAGCTTGCCAGATCGGCATTCTTCAAAAGATCGTGTGCATCTCTTCCGTTGTCCGGATACACGGAAATTCCGATATTGAGAACGACGAAGAGCGCTTCTATTCCCGTCTCGGTCGATATGGGACGGGAAAAAGAATCAAGCAATCTCTCTACACGCCCATCGATCTCTTCAGCATATTTCACTGCAGGCAGAACGACGACAAACACTCCTTCACCCAACCTTGAAAGATAACTGCGTTCACCCACCAACTGTTCGAGAATCATCGCTGATTTTATCACTATCTGTTCCCCGATGGTATGACCGAAGGTGTCTTTGATGATTCTCAGGTTTTCCAGTTCAATATGTAAAACCGCTATGTTTCCCGATTCCTGTTTGTCATGGATGCATTGATCGAGTTTCCGGACCAGCATATTCCTGTTCGCCAGTTGGGTGGCTTCATCAAAATACGCGAAGTTATACAGTCTCTCTTCATATAAGGTCTTTTTCTTCGTATCGCCCAATATGTTGGCGATCATCTTCAGAAAGTACAACCGGCCTTCTCTGGAGCTTGTATCGCTCCGATCGTAGTACTCGACGATGAGCATTCCGTCTACGTTGTTGTCAACCATGATCGGAAAAATGAAAAAGGAGCTCACCCCTCTTGATATGAAGAATCTTCTTACCTCTTTATCTTCATCGAGGTTTGCGGTGTTTTCACAGATGATCGGCTGTTTCTGATCGATCAACGAGACGGCTATGGGCAGCGTGTTGGTTTTAAGAATCATTCCCGGATGTTGGGGAGATGATGCAATCGCGCCATCTTTTCTACACATATTGAGAATCGTCGAATCTTCGTAGTCGGCACTGAATTCGATCAGACTCATGCAATCGAACTTGAGGATATCGGCTGACATTTCAAACATTTCATCGACTTTTTCTCGGACATTTTCGATATCGACCGAAATGAAGTTCGAGGAAATCTTTTCAAGCGCTTCCTGTTCTTTGGCGAACTTTCTATATGCTTCGATCTTTGAAGCATATTCTGCTGTGATATGTCGCACGACGAGAAAGGAAAGGATGATGATAAAAATTCTCGTCGCATACTCGCTCCCGTCGATGGTGACGGCGACTTTCGGGAAAAAGATCGAGTAGACGATCTGAATCGCCACCATCAATACCGCGAACACGGCGGCATGGATGTTGCTGTCAAGGATGACGGTGAACAGAAGGAACAGGATGTATATCGCCCAGATCGTCAAGGCTCCTGTCTCCACGTTCGTTATCATGAAGAACACCATGCCCAGCGTGTTCGTGATGAGGAACATCGTGTTCTGGGTAGTATGGCTCTTTGAGAGAATCGGTATCAATCTTGTCACCAGTCCGATGAGCAAAACGAATCCGGCGAGACACAACTCGGTATTCAACGCCTTTTTCATTCCGAAATATCCTATTAGAAAGGATACTGCGGCACCTACCGTGTAGATCGCCGCCGCCGTCTGGAACAAACGCAATCGGTCTATGTTCTGGCGTTGGTCGATTTCCATGGACAGGACTGTTTCCCTTTCAAGAAGGAGCCCGAGTCTCTTTGATGCGATGAACAGCGTCGTCACGGGAACCATCATGAAAATGATGGTCAATTTGGGAAAGACGTTTTTTCCAAGGATTTCAGGCAGAGTATCCGTCGTCATTCCCAAGAAGAAGGGAAACAGCACGGAGAGCAGGAAATACTTTGCCTGCCGCTTCAGAAGGGTACCAGGTTCAATGCGTCTCCACCAGTAAAAAAGCACTACGATGCTTGCGATCGAAAACACCGTATAGTACAGAATAAACCAGATTTCCCCCATATCGATGGGAAGGATGTTCACCCAGCCGAAATCGGTTTGAACCATCTGGTATTGTTTTTCTGCAAAATATCCGAAGGGCGCAAACAGGGTGATATTTATCAAAGCGGGCATGTATATCAAAGCATGCAAGGTCCACGTTTTCAATCGGCTTTCGGTTTTTGTCAGAATCATCACGAAGTGGAGAAGAAAGCTGTAAAAGAAACCCTTCCCGAAAATCGAAAAAGAACTCCAGAACGCGCTTACTTCCGCCGTGGCCGCCGAGGTTGAGATGGCGTATGAGAATGACCAGACCGCCATTGAGCTCGTGAGAATGACGAACAGCCTGTTCACATAGCTTTTTACGCTGGCAACGATCGTGTGTGCACCGAAAATCATATAAAAGCCGCCGCAAGTGTAAAAGATTATTGACAGCATGTAGCTATATTTCACGATTCCAATCTCCAAGTAAGGCTTTACGCTTCAACATGTTGTAGGCATATTCCATGTTTTCATCATGTTGATGATGAGAGTAAAGTCACGTTCATTCTATCATAAAGATGACATAAGTTGCGTATTTTATACAAAAAAGGTGCCAATAGGGAATCTGATGCGTCTGATGGATTTTTTGCCTATGAGTGCAAAGGAAACGGTTGTTGTGCAGCATTGAAAAGTATGCTTATTGCCTTAAGAAAGACAAACCGGATACCAATCTCTGAACCAACACACATCCCCTGTATGCTATTTTTTCATTCTTTTGATGGAGATCAATACAGCGATCGTACCCATGACAAGAGCAACACCGGCTACGATCCAATTGGTGGTATCGGATAGCATATCCGGAAAGACCCGGTTTACGAACCAGACTGCAGAAACAAGGGGAAGGACCCAAATTGATGATAATTCAAATCTTACACTCTTCCTTTCAACGTTTTTTCCACCTTTCCATATCAAATATGTCATGAACACCGTGAATGCGATGACGGCTAAATGAGCATAAAAGATCGTTGAATCTTCCGACCTGAAGACAAATGCCATAAGCAGATTCAAAAGAATGGTTATTACGGAAGCGATGCAGTATGCAAAAACATCTTTCTTCTTCAACATTCAGTTCACCCCTTAGTAAGATCAAACGAAAGGTACATTACGATTTGCCGATAGCTTGCTATCTTATCATACCATCCGCTTCAAAGGCCTTATAGTTCAAGACCGTCATTGTTCAATAGAAAATCAAAGATGCTCATCACTAACACACCGTCTTCATTGTACAAAAAAGGGGCAAACGCATCTTTTGTAATGATGATCTTTTTAAAAGCATCCGGTATCATAAGCAGCGAACGTTGCTGTTGCTCCTGTTTTTTCGTCTCGTCCGACAAACGAATATTCCGGTGCGGCGGAGCCGTCAGTCCGGCGCAGTGAGAGCCACCTGTTTTTTTGATTATCTGGCTTCCTTCGGATCCAATCCATAGCGTTTGCGCATCGCTGCCCATGTTATGTTAATTTTTCTCTCTCTGAATGATATTGAACTGAAGTATACACAAGACGATCTCGTTAGCATCATCTTGGATGTAGCTAACGGAAATGCAGATGCTTCTGATCTCTTTCAATGGCTTCATGAACACCAAAAATAGACTCAAAACAAAAGAAAGCAGTCGGCAATACATAAAATTGTATCAACGACTGCGTTCTAGGTTGCTGGAGCCAATGGGACTCGAACCCACCACCTGCTGATTGCGAACCAGCCGCTCTACCAGATGAGCTATGACCCCGCATGTAAGAGTCAAAATATCTTAGCGATGAAAAACTGTCAACTCTCTTGCTTACAGCTGTTATTGTTCAGCGAATCCAATACCTGCAAATTGTTCAGCGAATCCAATACCTTTTCGGGCTAAGAGAATAAGCTCTCTTTCATGGAAAGGATTAGTATGAATCAAAGAGAAGCCAGAAGATTGG
>JAAYQW010000111.1 GCA_012519115.1 Spirochaetales bacterium | reverse complement strand
CGCAAATCCGCGGCGGCGGACAGGCTTGCCGGACCACTGCCGATGACCGCTACGGATTTACCGCTGTCAGCTCCGACTTGAGGCACCTCGTCAAGACCGTGCTCTCGAGTGTAATCGGCGACAAAGCGCTCGATCCGACCGATCGAAACCGATTGTTCAACATCTTTTTTCGCTTTGCCTACAGTGCAGTACATCTGACACTGGACTTCCTGGGGACAGACCCGTCCGCAGACGGAGGGAAGCAGGCTCGATTCCTTGATGATCGAAGCCGCCCGGGCATAGTCTCCCTTTCCCGCTTCAAGGATGAAGGCGGGAATATCGATTTCAACGGGACATCCTTTGATGCAGGGTTTGGTTTTACATTGAAGACACCGCAGCGCTTCGATGCGGACTTGGGCTTCGGTATATCCGAGGGCGACCTCGTCCATATTGAAGATCCGCTCCCTTGGATCCTGGGAGGGCATCTCCTGCAAGGGAATCTGATTTCGATCCTTGGCCGTGAGTTCTTTCTGCTCAAGCTCGGCAAGCAGCAGCTTTGCGGCATCATCAAGTTGTTCTTTCTTCGGGTGCATCTCTACGCCTCTCCTTCTTTGATATCCAAACCGATGTGACAGCGATGGTGCGCTTCCTCTTCCTGGGTCTTATAGGTTCCCATCCGAAGCAGGAGGTTGTCCCAGTCGACGAGGTGCCCGTCAAATTCCGGACCGTCCACGCACACGAAGCGGGTATGTCCGTCAACCGTTACGCGGCATCCACCACACATTCCCGTACCGTCGATCATGATCGTGTTCAGACTGACGAGCGTATAAATGCCGAAAGGCTTCGTGGTGAGAGAGGCGAACTTCATCATAACCGGAGGTCCGATCGCCACGACGCAATCAACCTTGGCTGTTTCACAGATTCGTTTCAATGGCGCAGTTACCAGCGCTTTCTCCCCGTATGAACCATCATCGGTAACGACGATCACTTCATCGGCGACGGCACGCATCTTCTCTTCCATGATTACCAGCTCTTTCGTCCGGGCCCCAAGGATCACCGTTACCGTATTGCCCGCCGCTTTCATCGCTTCGACGATGGGAAAGAGCGGCGCCGATCCGATTCCTCCGCCGGTGCACACCACATGGCCGTAATGGCGGACATCGGTGGGATTGCCCAACGGACCGAGGAGATTTGCGATATGGTCTCCCTCCTCCAAGAGCGCGATGTGGTGGGTCGATTCCCCGACGGCCTGAAAGATGATGGTGATCGTTCCCCTGACGGGATCGGCATCGGCGATCGTAAGAGGAATCCGTTCATCAAATTCTCCGCCAAGCTGAAGAATGATGAACTGCCCGGCTTTTCGTACTTCAGCGATTTCGGGAGCTTCGATCTCCATCTCGAATACTTCGGCGGACAACTGTTTCTTTGTAATTATTTTGTTCATATCCACTTCCTCCGATACCTCATTCGTCTCATTGAAACGATACACCAATATTAAAAAAGTGTCAGCCTTATTCTCAGCCAATCCCTTGGCAAACCCTCATTGCGGTGGCACACTACGAGTATGATCAAACGCGCAGATGAAATGAAAACCGACATTCGGTCCAAGATGAGAGGAGGAAGCGGGGAAGCTCACTTCACGTATTTGATGGATGCAAACGAGGTGCCGCACGCCCGGCTGTTTTCAACGATTACGCTGGAACCCGGTTCTTCGATCGGGGAGCACACGCATACCGGCGAGATCGAGTACTACTGGATTCTCCAAGGCGAAGGAATCGTCACCGAACGGGACGGGGAAAAGATCGTCAAGAAAGGAGATCTGGTGATAACCGGCGGCGGGGAAAGCCATGCGATTCGCAATGAAGGAAGCGAACCGCTGCGCTTTCTGGCCTTGATCATCCTCGAGTAGCGGGAAATGATTTCAGGCAGCCTTCCGGCTGCCTGAACGGTACAAAGCTTGTTCGTTTTTATTTGATCTTCACTTCAATCGTCTTGGGAAGCACTTCCTTCTTCTTGGGAAGGGTGAGGGTCAGGACACCGTCGGAAAACTCGCCCTCGATCTTGGCCTCGTCGATTCCCTCGGGCAGACTGAAGGAACGCTCGAATTTGCGATAGATCCGCTCTCTGACCAAGCTCTTCTTTCCATCGACATCTTTCAGGCTCTCCTTATCGCTGGAGATCTTCAAAACGTGCTTATCGACGTTGACTGAGACTTCATCCTGCTTGTAGCCGGCAAGCTCCGCTTCAATGACGTAGCTCTTCTCGGTCTCATAGATATCCACCGGAGGAATCCTGGCGCTGGTGGATTCCCAATCGCCCCAGAGGTCGTTGAACAAGGACTTGAAGCTCGATACCGGATTGTTTCGATTATAGGTTACGTAATATTTCATAAGGCACCTCCACTGTGCATTGTTTTGTTCTACTTACTACAATGCAAGTGGTGTGCCAACATTGATCCATACACAGTTATATCACTTATAATTTCTTGTTATATAAGAACTTATATGATATCTACCATTAAAAGGAGATATGGAGCGACCGGTAAGCGATCCTCAAAGATGGCAGAAATAAGACCTGATCGAATCAAAATGACACACTTGGGCTATAAAGACCCTTTTTTGGTTCTTCATGACCCAACTCAGTGGTGAAACAGCCGAATTGATGTCATGCACATCACCATCTTGTGCTCATCTGCGGCTTGGATGACCTCCCCGTCACGGGCAGAACCGCCGGTCTG
>JAAYQW010000110.1 GCA_012519115.1 Spirochaetales bacterium | reverse complement strand
TTCGAACCAAGCCGACCAATCTCTCGAAGATCATCACCGCAGCGATGACCGAGCAGAGCGGAGCCGACTTCACGATCACCAACGGTGGTGGAATCCGCGCTTCGTTGAAGGCCGGTCCGGTGACGATTGGTGATGTTGTCAACGTATTACCGTTTACGAATATCGTTACGGTAGTCGAAGCGACCGGCGCTGACGTGTATGCGGCTCTTGAGCATGGGTATCGAATGCTGCCGGAAACGAACGGCGGATTCGCTCAGACGGATCTGAGCGTCGTGTACAACCGCTTTGCCGAGCCCGGCAAACGCATCATCAGAGTCCTGCTCAACGGCAAGCCGATCGACAGGAACAAGACGTACCGCGTAGCGACCAACGACTTCCTGGCCGCCGGCGGAGACGGATACACGATGTTCGGTCGAATCCTCACCGAGGGCGACCTCCTAAGTGATGTCCTGATTGCGTTCCTTTCAAGTCATTGATATGAAAGAGGGGCAGCCTCTGTGCTGCCCCTTTTTGGAATAATCTCTTTAGTAAAACCGGCTTTAGTAAAACCGGCTTGACACAATGGTATCAATAGGGTAATGTACCAATCGTTCAACAGACATTCGCCTATAGCTCAGTCGGTAGAGCAGGTGGCTGTTAACCACCCTGTCGGGGGTTCAAGTCCCTCTGGGCGAGCATAGAGACAATCTTTCGGGATTGTCTCTTCTCTTTTTTAGTCCTCCAGTCGTTTCTGATTGGCCAGATACACTCGCCAAGTGGAAGCGATGATGTTTTCAACACTCGAGTGTTCGGCTTTCCAGCCGAGGATTTTCTTAGCTTCCTTGCTCGAGGCGATGAGTTTTGCCGGATCGCCTTTCCTGCGCTCCACGTATTCCGCGGGAATCGGGTGGCCGGTGATTTCGCGAGCGGTATCGACGATCTGCTGGACGCTGATGCCGTTTTCCGAGCCGAGATTCACAATAAGGTTTCCCTTGCCTTCAAGCAGATGATCGACCGCCAGGACGTGGGCGTTCGCCAAATCGGTTACATGCACGTAATCACGGATTGCAGTCTTGTCGGGGGTATCCCAGTCACTGCCAAAGACCAAAAGATTAGGGCGGATTCCCATCGCGACTTCCATCACCACGGGAATCAGATTCGCCGGGTTTGCTTCCAAGCCGAGCACTCGACCTTCATTGTCGTAGCCTGCCGCGTTGAAGTAGCGCAAAGAGACATAGGAAAGATCCCGAAGTTGCGAATACCACTCCAAATTTTCTTCAATGGCGAGTTTGGTGTACCCATAGTAGTTTGCCGGACGGGTTGGATGATATTCATCCACCGGCAGATACTCCGGCTCGCCATAGACAGCGGCGGAGGAGGATAGGATGAAATTCTTCACTTTGGCTTTCGAGCAGGCGGCGATGAGATTCAAGGATCCGGAAATATTATTGTGGGAATACTTCTCAGGTGTTATCATCGACTCTCCCGCAGCTTTAAACGCCGCAAGGTGGATTACCGCATCCCACCCTTCTTCGAGGACAGCAGCGATTTGATCGAAATTTCGAATATCCCCCTCGGAGAATCGAGCACGCTTATCCACGTTGCTTTTCAGACCGCTCGAGAGGTTGTCAAAAATTCCGACTTGGTCTTCTCGTTCGAGGAATTGGAGAGCGACATGGCTACCTATGTACCCGGCGCCTCCGACTAGTAATATCTTCATCGCTTCGTCTCCTTATGAAAAGCGTGTGATGATTGCGCTGAGATCAGCCAGTTTATCATCTAGCAATGCCTGGGTAGCAGCCTCAACGACCAATCGCAAGTAGGGTTCGGTATTGGATTTGCGCACGTTGAACCACCAATCCTTGAATTCAACTCGATAGCCGTCGAAATCCATGACAAGGGTGGGGGAATCGTTTTTGACATATCGCTCATAGAGAGCGGTCATCGCTTCATTCTTCTCATTGAGAGTGAAGTTCACCTCTCCGCTGTTTGCCCATCTGACGATCGAATCGATGAAAGAACCGATCGTCTGACCTTCAGCTTTGAGCGTCTTCACTGCCTGAAGCACCAGAAGGGAAGCAAGAATTCCGCTGTCGCAGTTGAAGAAGTCCCTGAAGTAGTAGTGTCCGGCAAGTTCGCCTCCGAAGATCGCTCCAAGCTCGCGAAGCTTGTTCTTGGCGAACGCATGACCGACTTTCCACACATGAACCTCGGCACCAAGGCTTTTGAGGTACTCGACCGTCGAACGACTGGTTCGGATGTCGACAAGAACTCGGCCTTTCTCTTTTTCGAGGTAATAGATGCCCAGCAGACTGGTGATATAATCGGGTTGGAGAAAGCGCCCGTTCTCATCGAGAAACATGACGCGATCGGCATCGCCGTCGTAGATGATTCCGATATCGCTCTTGTTGGCGATTACGGCATCGCGAAGATCGTATGTGTTTTCAATCTCCAGAGGATTGGGCTCATGGGCTGGGAATGTCCCGTCAAGATGATCGTAAAGATAGTGATGATTCTTCCCCAAGAGATCCTTGACGATGAGATTCGCCATCCCATGTGAAAAATCAATCGAAAGGTTAAGATCGGAGGTGTCGGGAGTGAACGCTTTCAAAAAGCTGATATATGCGCTCCTTGCTTCCTTTTTGAGCATCTTTCCCTTCTTTTGGGAGGGAACGATCTTATCATGTAAGACCATCGCTTCCAATTCCTTCAACCCGCTGTCCGAACCGACGGGAACCGCGCTCGTTCGGCTGATCTTCAGTCCATTGTATTCAGCGGGGTTATGGCTGGCGGTGATTTGGACGGAGGCATTCGCCTTGAAGTGAACGGTCGAGAAATATACCATCGGGGTGGTCGCCAGACCGATGTCCCAGACATCCGCTCCGCTCTCCATGATTCCTCGGCTCAATGCCTCGAAGATCTCATCACTGCTGGTTCGGACATCCCGACCGACCAGAACCTCTTTGCTCTTAAGCAGCTTGGGTAAAAAATAGCCGATTTTATACACGGTGTCTTTATTGAAATCTACGTTATAGACTCCCCGAATATCATATGCTTTAAACGCTCCCATCGTTTAATCTCCTTCTGAACTCCTTTCGATCCATCACCTCGAAGAAATGAACCGTTCCGTCTTTAAGCAGCACCATCTCTACCACTTGGCGGAAGGCTTTGTCAAACCAAGAGGCATCCCTTACCGGACGGGTCGGCTGCCGTATCATCTTGAGCGCATCGCTTCTGCAAATGGTTCGAACGGATTCGACTCCCGTACACGCAAAAGAGTCTTCATACTTCACAAACGGTTTTCTACCCTTTCGCGGGCGGAGCGAAAGACCGAAGAGCGCCGGCTGACGCTCGAAATCCTCGAAAAAGAAAGAATCATTCACCTTGTAGAGAAACACACCGAACTCACGAAAAACTCCTTTCGTCGTGGCGTACCACGTGGCATATGTCCGCCAAGAAAGCTTGCCTCCACGTCTTGTTTCAAGTTCTTCAATGAACTTTTGGGCATCATCATCCATCGTATGTCCTTGCCTCT
>JAAYQW010000109.1 GCA_012519115.1 Spirochaetales bacterium | reverse complement strand
TCTGTTGCTCGGTGTTCCTCAGAATAAGCAGAAAGAGGCTGTAGTCGCCCTCTATTCCGAGCTCTTTTAAGGAAGTGCCATGATTAGTACTGAAACGTTATTACTATCACTGACGATCTTCTGCGCCCGGGTGGTCGATGTTTCACTTTCAACGATTCGCCAGGTGATGATCATTCGGGGTAAACGAGCGATCTCGTTCGGAATCGCTTTTGTTGAAAACCTGATTTGGGTCTTCGCCGTCTCCAAAGTGCTCCAAGACCTCTCCGAGCCGATCACCGCATTCGCGTTTGCCCTCGGCTTCGCCACGGGAACATTTGTAGGCATCACGTTGGAAGGAAAACTTCTCATCGGCGAGCAGGTCGTGAAAGTCTTTACATCCATGGGGGATGAGGTGGCTGATTATCTTCGTTCCAACGGCTTCCGTCTCACGGAATTCATGGGCAAAGGAAGAGACGGAGATGTCTCCCTGTTGTTTGTCCAAGTTCGTCGCAGGGATGCCCAGAAGGTATCAACCCTAGCTCGCAAGCTCGATCCCGCATGCTACCTGCTGGTTGAAGATATCCGCTTCCAGCAACGAGCGGCGACCTGATTTACAAAGAAAAGGTAAAGATATTGGAAGATAAAAGAACCGGCCGATCCGGCCGGTTCTTTCTCCTTCAAAAGAGATATCTTCGAATCTACTTGATGACGACTTCCGTTTCGAGATCGAAGAACTTGGCTTTCGCCATATTAGGAATCAAGGAAATCTTCGTATCCGGTGCGGGTACGAGGTTCGGCTCGATCTTACCGATGACTTGGCTTTTGCTTGTCGCGACATAGACGTGCGTCTCGCTTCCAAGCGGTTCGACGACGCTTACGACACCGTCAATCGTCTCACCATCTTTCTTGGTGTGGTGGAACTCGACGTCTTCGGGGCGAATGCCGAAGGTGACGCTCTTGCCGACATACGGGGTGAGGAACTTCTTCTGTTCAGGAGTCACCTTCAAGCGGAAGGTACCTTCGTTTGCATAGATGTTGTCACCGTCAGCCTCGATCTGGGTTACGAGGAAGTTCATCGGAGGGCTTCCAATAAAGCCGGCAACGAACTTGTTTTCCGGGTGATTATACAGCTCAAGCGGTCCGCCGATCTGTTGGATGACACCGAACTTCATGACTACGATCACATCAGCCATCGTCAAGGCCTCGACCTGGTCGTGGGTAACGTAGATCATCGTCGCTTGCAAGCGGTGGTGCAGAGAAGAAATCTCGGCGCGCATCTGAACCCGAAGCTTTGCGTCAAGGTTGGAAAGCGGCTCGTCAAAGAGGAATACTTTCGGCTTTCGAACGATTGCCCGTCCTACTGCGACGCGCTGGCGCTGTCCACCGGAAAGAGCTTTCGGTTTACGATCGAGCAGCTCTTCAATCTCAAGGATCTTCGCAGCTTCGCGTACCCGCTGATCTATTTCGTCTTTGGGGAACTTGCGGATCTTAAGACCGAATGCCATGTTGTCATAGACGGTCATGTGCGGATAGAGCGCATAGTTCTGGAAAACCATCGCTATATCCCGATCTTTCGGGGGAACGTCGTTGACGAGTTTGTCGTCAATGTAGAGTTCGCCGGAAGTGATGTCTTCAAGACCGGCGATCATTCTGAGAGTGGTGGATTTTCCACATCCGGATGGGCCGACGAGGACGACGAATTCGCGGTCCTTGATTTCGATGTTGACGTTGTCAACAGCCTTGACTCCACCGTCATACACCTTCGAGATGTTTTTCAGTGTTACTGTGGCCATAATGCCTCCTAATTATTTTATCTGTTATGACTGTACCTCACCCAAGCTCCAGTGTCAAACCTTTGATGGGTGAAGATTATTTACATCAATGCCCGATTCTGCTACAGTAGGCTCACTGCGCCAGTAGCACAATGGTAGTGCTCGTGCTTCCCAAGCATGAGACGAGGGTTCGATTCCCTTCTGGCGCTTGAAGAAAGGAGGCCGTCGCAAAAGTCGAAAATGCGACGGCTTCTTTTTCATTCAACACATCATACGGTTCAGTATATGGTATACGTTCCTCCTGTTTTATGTCTTATTGATATATTGTACTACTAATAAGAATTGAATGGAAGCAGTACAGAACCGTTTCTTATAAACATGAGGTATATAATTCAAATAAAAAGAAGAAAGTCTTGTTTATTCTCGACAAAAATTATAATAATGTATATATAAGATATTGATGTGGAGGGAGTACCATGGAACGAACGATTGTGTCCCTTTTACAAAATGCGGCTGAGAAATATCAGGACCGAGCGTATACGAACACCCGCTTTGATCAAGGATGGGTTCCTTCCTCCTTCAAGCAAACGAATATCGACAGCGATCATGTCGCGGCGTTCCTTCTCGAAGATGGCGTCAAAAGCCAGATGAGCGTAGGAATTCTCAGCGAAGGAAAAGGGCAGTGGGTAACCTTTGAACACGGGGCGCTGAAAGCCCGCATGGTCAGCGTTCCTCTATCAATCAAGCTTACCGCTGAAGAGGTTGCGTTTCGGGTCAACCACAGCGAAGCGGTGATGCTTGCGGTATCTTCCAACACGTTGGGGCTTGTCGCCACGGCGTACCCTTCCTTCGATCATCCGGTGAAGCTGATCTACCTTGATGCACCCGACGACCGTCTTGCAAAGCACGTAGCCGAACGGAAGTGGGTTGAAGGCAAGGAGTATGTCGTCTGGCCGGAGATTCTTAAAAAAGGCGAGGCCGTTCTGAAGAAGAAGCCGAAACTGGTCAGCGATTCGATCGCGAAGATCAAGGAAGATGATACGATCAACATCTGTTATACCAGCGGAACGACGGGCAATCCGAAAGGAATCATGCTGACCCACCTCAACTATTGGGCGAATGTCCAGGGAGCGGTCGAGCTGTTCAAGATTCCCAACGGAACGTTCGAGACCCTGATCATCCTTCCCGTCGATCACAGTTTCGCCCATACGGTAGGAATTTACACTTCGCTGGTCTGCGGCATCACCCTTCACTTTGTCGATTCACGAGGTTCCAACTCCGCAATCATCCGGAACTTCCCGAAAAACCTGGTCGAGCTGAATCCCACCTTCCTGATGACGGTGCCTTCGATCACCGGCGCCTTCATGAGGAGGATGAGCCAAGGAATCGCCGCTAAAGGGCCGTTCATCGAAGGAATCTTCAAACGCGGGCTTGAAGCCGGAATCGCCCGGAATGGCGACGGCTTTAATAAAGGAAGCAGATTCAAAGGCTGGTTCCATTACCACTTGGCCAATCTCCTGGTCTTTCCGAAACTCCGCAAGGTGTTCGGAAACAAGCTCCTGTACTGCGTCGGCGGCGGAGCGCTGCTGGAGGCTCGCCAACAGCACTTCTTTGCGGCGATCGGCTCCCCGGTGTATCAAGGATACGGGCTGACGGAAGCCGCCCCGATCATCTGTTCAAACTCCCCGCGACGCTATAAGTTCGGAAGCAGCGGGATGGTCCTGCACAACATCGAGTGCCGGATCATGGTCGATGACAAGACCGAAGCCAAAGTAGGGCAGCGGGGCGAGATCGTCATTCGCGGCGACAACGTGATGAAGGGGTACTTCAAGAATCCCGAAGCCACCGCCGAGGCGCTCCGTAACGGTTGGCTCTGGACCGGAGATCTGGGCTATTACGATGAAGATGGGTTCCTCGTCGTAACCGGCCGGGCAAAAGCTCTCTTGATCGGCAAGGATGGGGAAAAATACAGCCCCGAAGAGGTTGAAGAGGTGATGGTGAACAATGTCGCTTCGATCAACCAGCTGATGGTGTACAACGACCACAAAGCGATTACTACCGCGCTGGTCACCCTTCAGGAAGATGTGATCAAGCGGATGATCAAGGAGAAGGGATTGTCAACACCAGAAGAGGCGTTGGATGCGATCATCGCCGATCTGAAATCGTATGAACGATACGCAAGCGCCATTCCCCCAATGTGGCAGCCAAGTCGCTTCGCGCTGATTGAAAAACCCTTCAGCGAAGCGGACGGGCTCGTGAACTCGACGATGAAACTGGTTCGCTACAAGACCGTTGAATTCTACAGGGATCGAATCGAGCTCCTGTACGCCGGTGACGCTGAAAACAGGGAAGCGAACCTCAAGGTGGTCACCAACCTTTTCTTCAACAAAAAGAAGTAATCCAAAAACAAAACAACATCCCCCCTCAATAATTGTATAATATTTATACTATAAAGAGGGGATTTCTGTAGACAGCTGTGACCAATTGTGTAACGATTATCGATGGAGATTGATTTTCATTTAGGGGATCGACTCCCTGGAAAAGTGGTTTATTGGTTCTTCATATATGAAGAAGGAACTGCATACCGAGCGTATTCTCTCGTTTAAGGAGGAGATTGTGAAACGATTTGTTATGCCGATATTGGTTATTGCATTGCTTGCGCTGGTTCTCATCGGTTGTGACCAGGATATGCGCAGCAGTATAGTCGGCTTCTTGGACCCGTTGGGCAACAACGTCTATATTGATTCAGGAATGGCACCCACCAACACGGCCAACGCCGCTGCAGCAAGCAATCAGGTTGCCGGCTTGGGAACCGGTGAGTCGAAGGGTACACTTACTGATGGAAAGATTGATAGCAGCGTTTTCGGGGTTGAAGTAACCGTCGGAGAAACGGAAAATACGTCCTTCCTCGCTCCACAATCCGAAGAGGACCAGGAAAAACTGAAGAACGAACTGGGGGAAGCACTTAATTCGCCTTCACAAAAAGAGCAGCTTAAGGAAGATATGAAAAAACCGGCATCCGATGAGCAGAAAGCAGCGGCGAAAGGAACGGTCGGTGCCTTCAATACGGTTCTCGCAAGTATCAAGACTGAAAGTGGAGGCGATAAGTTAGACTTCCTTGATAATCTCAAGCTTCCCGAGATCAAGGATGAGGATGAGCTCACCCAAGGTGATATGCTGATGCTCCAGTTGATGACCGACATGGTCAAAAATACCGTTGACACGCTTACAGAGCTTTCTGAAGGTGGAGATTTAAAGAAATTCGATGGTGCCAATCTTACTCAGGAAGGCATCAACAAAGTGATGGGAATCGTCGACGATGCCCTCTTTGCCGCCCAGATGGCGGAAGAGCTTTCCGGAGCTTCTTCCATCGACTTCACCGGTAGTCTGGATCTGTCGTCGCTCCTTGAAAACATCGGTGGCAAGGGAAGAAACCGGATCCAGGCGCGTGATGATGGCGATGATTTCGATTTTGAGGAAGTGATACCCACCCTCTTAGGCTTGTCCAAAGAAATCACCGCCATGATGGGAGCGGAGCTCAGAAATGGTGAGGTTATCATCAATCAGCAAAAGTATCGAACCTTCATGGCGATGATGAAATCCTACCGTTCCTCCCTTGAATATGCGTTCGGCTTTGGTTTCGACGCACAACAGATGAAGAAATACAGGTTTGCCAACAGAGAGCATCTCGATCTCTCTTCACTCATTAAGTATCTTCTTGCGGTGATTGCTACCGAGCATGAAGGGTATATCAAGTATTACAATAAGGATAAGGCAGACAGCGAGAAAGTGAGTTCTCGAAAGTTGATCGAGGAGTTCCTTGATGAAAACCAAGTGTTTGTAACCGGAGATCTGGACGACGACGATTACGATGATTTTGAGCTTGCTCCAATTGAAAATGTAGAAACGATTTATAAGGACGTCGTTGATTATCTTAAAGACAGGGACGGAGAAGGACTTGGTGAAACCATCAAGAATACCTTGCTTGGAATCAATGCGTTTGCCGGTGGTGATATGCTTGCTGAGTTGCTTGAACAGTTTGATTTAAAGGAAATCTTCAGCGGTGAAGAGGATGGGGAGGGAGATTGATATGAAGAAGAGACTCCTTGTAATTTTATTAATCGTGCTTGTCGGAGTCGCTCCGCTGTTGGCTGCAACAACGTATGGACCCGATAACGCAGCGTATGAGCAGACCGCTCAACCGTTTACCGGAACGAACATCTGGTCCTTGTCGATGGGTGGAGCCGGTTTGGGAATGAAAGGATATTCGGAGAGTTTTCTGTTGAACCCGGCGAACCTTCCGGGAAGCGGATTCAAGCTTTCGATACCCGCCGTAACCGTGACCGCCTACAACGTCGTGAAAATCCTGGAAAGCCCGATGATCGATTATATCGCTTCCGGTGAAGATGAAGACATGATCAAAGCCGCCCAGGAGTTCCTGAAAACGATCGGCAAAGGACAGGGCGACGTTCTGACGACGGATATCAGCCTGCTCACGCTGAATGCCGGAGGTCTCGGCCTTTCGGTCCAAGCCCAGGAACGCCTGATGAGCTATAAGACGGGAGCGGAAATGACTTCCACCAAGCTCATCGCCCAGGTAACCGCCGCGGCCACGCTTGGCCTCGGGTTCAAGATCCCGGTCATCCCCAAGTGGCTTGACATCGATCTGGGAGCGAACGTTCAGGTTGCCTATAAAGCATACCTTGAACAGATTGATGCTCAGACGATCATCGGGATGATGGGTGACGACTCAAGCGATCCTGCCAAAGTCTTCCTCAACGAGACACCGCTGATCGCCGGCTGGTCGATGCCGATCACAATCGGAATGAACGTCAACGGACCGTACGGTCTGAGTCTTTCCGCGGTTGCCAGGAACATCAACGCCACGCAACATATGACGGCATACAAATCGGTAGATGACTGGGCGATCGAGAACTTTGACCAAAGCATTTCGGGCGAAGCAGGACATAATCCTGCAACTATCGAGGAGTTTGAAGTCGTTCCCGAATTCCGCTTCGACCTAGGTCTTAGCTGGAGTCAATCCCTTGGCGGTTCGCTGCTCACACCGACTCTTTCATTCGATATAGTCGATGCCGGGAAATTGGCCGGTTTGCAGGGCGATGACCTGACTCGAGCGTTCTGGGAAAGCACGAGAATCGGAGCATCGCTCCGCTTGCTGGATATCCTCGATCTCCGCTACGGCTTGAGCAAAGGATATCATTCGGTCGGACTCGGTATCGATCTCTTTGTCGTCCACCTCGATGTGGCGTATTACACCCTCGAGTACGGCAAGAATCTTGGAGACAAACCGATCGATGCCCTCTCGGTTCGAGTCGGACTGCTTTCACGCTAAGCGATCTTGATGATCATGCGATGCCACTCCTTCGGGAGTGGCATTGTTATTACAATAACATCTTGCAATAAAAGTATAGTTTTTGTTATTAAGACTATACTTTGTTCCATATCTGCACTATGGTGTACAAAAACCATTATAATCGAGAGGTCACTATGGCTAGCTTTGGCATTTGGGGGTTGATTCCTCCTGTGTTGACGATTACCTTGGCGTTCATCACCAAGGACGTCATCGCTTCCTTGTTTTTAGGAATTCTCAGCGGAACGTTGATCGTAGCGGGTGGCAATCCGATCGTTGCGTTGATCAACTTGACCGACATGCTTGCGGATTCACTCAATGACGGGTGGAACATCCGGATCTTGCTCTTCTGCGCGCTGCTGGGCGGTTTGGTCGGAATGCTCAGCCGCACCGGAGCGACCCACGCGTTCGGCCGGTGGGCGGCAGAAAAGCTTCACACCGCGAAAGCCAGCTTGGTCGTCTCCTGGCTGTTCGGATTGGCGATCTTCATTGATGACTATTTCAACAGCCTCGCGGTCGGAACGGTCATGCGCCCGATTACCGACAAGAACGGAGTAAGCCGCGCTCAGCTGGCATATGTGCTCGACTCGACCGCAGCTCCGGTATGCATTCTGGTCCCGATTTCCTCATGGGTCATCACCGTCATGTCAATCGTGAAGTCCTCTGACGGATTCAGCGTATTGGGAGTCAGCGAGTTCTCCTTCTTCCTTCGTTCCGTTCCCTACAACATCTATCCGATTCTAACTCTGATCATGGTGATTTACACGATCGTCAGCGAGCGGAACTACGGACCTATGGCGCGTTCGATCGCCTATGCGAAAGAAACAGGGAAACTGTACGACGAAAGCTATGGAGCGGCCTCCGGCGAAATTGAAGATGTCGGCACAGACAAGGCGGATCAAGCAAAGAGTCTTGATATGATCTTTCCCCTGATCGTGCTGGTCCTCTCCAGCGTCATCTTCTTCCCCGTGACGACATACCTTGGGACGATCGGAAGCGACGGAATTGAAACATACGGCCAAGCGGTTCGTTCGATGAGCCTTGGCGACGCATTCAACAACACCGACGCATCGATGGCGCTCTTCTACGCGATCATCTTCACGCTGGCGATCACCTCGGTTTACTACCTTGCCCGCAAGCTATTCACCCTCCGTGAAACGGGAGACGCCTTGACCGAAGGCATCAAGTCGATGGTTCCGGCGCTCATTATCTTGACGATGGCATGGACGATCGGGACGGTCATCACCTCTTCGCCGGAGGATGGCGGACTCGGTCTGGCTGCCTACCTCAGCGATGTGGTCGTCGGAGGCGGATTCCCGATCGCTCTTGTTCCGATGATCGCATTCGTCCTCTCCTCCCTGATCGCCTTCTCGACGGGAACCAGTTGGGGAACGTTCGCGATCATGATTCCGATCGTGATGCCGATCGCAGTGGGTCTTGCCCAGGCGAAAGGTCTTGAAAATTCAGCGCTGTTGAACGCGGCGATGATCAGCGTCAGCGCCGTACTCGGCGGCTCGGTCTTCGGCGACCACGCAAGTCCGATCAGTGATACGACGATTCTTTCCTCCACCGGTGCTGGCTGTCCGCACCTCGAGCACGTGGCTACCCAGATGCCCTACGCGGTGACAATAGCCATCGTATCCGCAGTCGCCTTCATCTTCGGCGGAATTTTCTTGAACATCTTTGCCGCTTGGATCGTTGCGTTCCTGCTCTTTGCCGGGGCGATGTATCTTCTGCCGAAGTATTTTAAATAATCCTCTCAAAGCCCACCAATGCGTGGGCTTTCTCTTTGCTCGCGGCTCCTCTATACTCACTGTGTGGAGGAGCCATGAATATTGTTGAGATCGACGGTGTCATAAAGGAATATGCATGGGGAAACGTTTCATCGATTCCTTCACTCCTTGGAATCGAGGGGGACGGTCAGCCCAAAGCCGAGTTGTGGTTTGGAACCCATCCGGACGGAATGGCAACGGTGGTCGAAACTCAGGAAGCTCTTCAGAACCTTCTTGTTTCCGATCCCCGGCACTGGTTGGGTGAAGCTCATCTGGCTACGTTCGGAAACGAGCTCCCGTTGCTTCTGAAAGTGCTCGCGATCGACAAGCCTCTGTCAATCCAGGTTCACCCCGATAAAAAGCAGGCGGAGAAAGGCTGGGCTCAGGAAGAACACCTCCGCAGTCGTCTTCATAAAGATCAGTGGAACTATAAAGACCCCAACCGGAAAGCGGAAATCGGCTATGCTCTCGAGCCGGTGACCGCCTTAAGCGGATTTCGTCCGTTAAAAGAAACTCGAACATGGCTCAAGCGATTGATCCCTTCCGCGCTTCACGCCTTTTTTCCTTTTCTTTATGACGAAGATGATGAAGATGCGCTTATCCGTCGTTTCTTTGAGGCACTCTACACTCTTGGAAAGAATGATCTGGCGACGATCGTAGATGAGCTGTTTGTCTCCTTGGAGAACGCAGACGACCTTCCGCTTGAGAGTGCGGAAGGTTTCCTCATGGAGAAAGGAATCGTTGAATACTGTCGAACGGATTATCCGCTCGATCCGGGTCTGTTGGCCCCCTTCTTCTTGAATGTGGTTCATCTGAAGATCGGCGAAGGATTGTTCATCCCGCCGGGAGTTCTTCACGCCTATATGAAAGGAGTCGTCCTTGAGGTGATGAGCGCTTCGGACAACGTCCTTCGAGGAGGGTTGACTCCCAAAAGAGTGGATCTTCATGAACTGTTTTCGATCGTCGAGGTGATCGGAAAACCTGTTGAATTGGCTCGTCAACTCATTGGCCGGAGCGGACGAATCCACCTCCTCACTCCTACCGAAGAGTTTCATTTGATGGTTCTTCACTCGGGAACTTATGATATCGACGAGCGGTTCTCCATCGAATTGCTTTTCCAGACGGAGGGAGCGACCATGTTCAAAGGAGCGGGAGAAGAGCGGATGTTGAAAAAGGGCAGTTGTCACGTCGTTGCAGCGGGATTGGATAGCTACAGGCTGGATGTCGCAGGCACCCTTTTTATCGCCGATGTTCCCCGCTAGGGTGTTGGCTCGGTGTCGATCAGGTGATACTATCGGTCTTATGGATAGGTATCTGTCAGTATTACAACGAGAGATGCGCATAGCGATGGGATGTACCGAACCTGCCGCAGCGGCGTTGTGCGGTGCCAAGGCTTCCGAACTCCTTGGCGAGAATCCTATCCGCCTGTACGTTTCAACAAGCGGTGAAATGCTCAAGAATGCGATGGGGGTGGGGATTCCCAATACCTCGTTGAAAGGTCTTAAAGCAGCGGTGGCGCTCGGTGCTGCAATCGCCGATACCGGCGACGGGTTGAATATCCTCTCCTCGATCGATGAGACCGTCGTCTCAAAAGCGGAAACCCTTCCGGTCTCCTTGACTATCGTCAAGGATGTGCCTTCCTTGTACATCCAAGTCGAAGCGATAGGATCGAATCACTCTTCACGAGCTGCGATCAGTGGCGAACATGAGCGTTTCAGTGAGCTGGTGAGAGATGGGGAAATGCTTCTATCCCTGCCTTTGGACGGGTGCACCGCCACTTTGGAAGAGGTGGATGAGGTGATCCTTTCGAAAGTCACCTTGGCGGATATTCTCTCCTGGGTCGAAGAAGCGCCTCATGAGGCCCATGCGTTGGTTCTCGATGCTCTCGAAACGAATCTTGCGATCGCCCGGTACTCGCTCGACAACGAGTACGGTTTGACGGTGGGCAAAACCGTTTTAATGGATCATGGAAATGAAATACGAAGCTTGGATGATGCGTTCAAGAAGGGATCCGCTTTGGCCGCAGCGGCAAGCGACGCCCGAATGGCCGGGTGTTCTCTTCCGGTGGTAATCAACAGCGGCAGTGGAAATCAAGGCATCACTTTGACCGTTCCCCTGGCTCCCGTCGCGGAGTATTTGAACTCAAGCGATGACGAGCTGGCTCGAGCTTTGCTGGTCGGCCAGCTCGTCGGTCTTTCCCTTACTGCGCATAAAAGCCGGTTGAGCGCCCTGTGCGGGGCGTTCACCGCAGCGATTGGAACCGCGTGTTCCTTGGTATATCTGCTTGGCGGGACCCAGAAACAGATGGATATGGCATTCAATACGATGGTGGGGAACCTCACCGGAATCATCTGCGACGGAGCCAAAGGAACGTGCGCTCTTAAAATCTACTCCTCCGTCGAAGCGGCTCACCTTTCGGTAAAGCTTGCCCTCAAAGGGGTGGGAGCGGATGGGAAGAGCGGAATCGTCGGAATGAGCAGCCAAGAGTCAATCGACTTTCTTGCCAGATTGATGAAAGAAGGGATGGGCAAGACGGAAGAGACGATCCTTTCGATCATGGTCGGGAAAGAGGGATGACCTATACCGCAATCGATTTTGAAACGGCGAACAGCTATCCCGGCGGGGGAGCAAGCGTGGCGCTCGTTCGATTTGACCAAGACGGGCTGAAGCGCGAAGAGTTTTACACCCTCCTTCGTCCCAAGCATCGCTATTTCGATCCCGGGATGACGGCGGTCCACAAACTCAACGAGGATGAGTGCTTGGCAAGTGACGAGTTTGACGCGGTATGGCCGAGAATGCGGGAGTTCATCGGAGGCGATCTTCTTGTCGCCCACAATGCGGTCTTTGACATGGGTGTCCTCAAGGGATCGTTTGAAGCCTATGATCTCGAGGTCAAGGAAATGAATCATCTTTGCACCTTGACGATTGCGCGAAGGCTGTGGCCGAACCTTCTGAGCTACAAGCTGGCCTATCTGGTCGATTACTTCGGAATGGAGTACAACACCCACCATGCCCTGGATGATGCGTCGATGTGCGGCAAGATCTTCCACAAACAGTGTTCCGGTTATCTCGACTCGATGTTCAGCCTTCGCCGATTTCTGATCAAATACAAGATCGAGCCGGAAGTCATTGTTCACCATCGAACAGGCGGAGACTTCTTCCTATGAGCGGGAAGAGCAATGTCGCCCAAAGACCCACGAGGCTGTAGCGGATGAAGGAGCTGATGGCGTAGACGGAGGGCGGGAACAGGGCTTTGGAAGCGATAATGGCGATAACCACCCCCATGCCCAGGAGATAGCGAAGAATCTTCTTTGTCAGCGATGCTTCGACTCTATAGCGAACCAGCCGCTCTTCAAATCCAAAACCGAGAAAACCGGCTCCGGCGAGCGCAAGGGTTTTCATCAAGTCGGTAAATGCCACGGGATCGATCAGATCCATGTTCAGGAGAACGGAAAGGACCAAAGCGGTAAGAGTGGCGATGAGGCCATAGCGGACGGTGAAGCGAGTCAATCGTACTCGATCCTCAAACAGCTGAAGGGACCAGCGATAGAGGAGGAGACTGATGCTTACTCCGATGAGAAGACCTCCGAATACATCGTTGGGCCAGTGAACACCGAGATAGAGGCGACTCATTCCGACGAGAACGATCATGATCGCGGCGATGATTGAGAACGCTCTTTTCTTGATGAGAAGCGCGAGGGAGGTATAGAAGGAAGCTGCTGTCGTCGTATGTCCGCTCGGGAAGGAATAGCCCGTGGCGGTTCCCATCCGCTTGCCGGCGATGTCTTTCAAGACGACGAACGGCCGGGGAGCCCGGACGACCGCCTTGAGTATCCCCATGATCAGAACCGATGCGAGGACGTTCACATAAAGGGCGAACCCTTTTTGCTTGCTGATGTTCCAGAAGATCAAGAGGACTATGGCGATGACGAACATCTCTTCGCCAAAGAAGCTTGCTCCATTGGCGAGCAGGTCTAAAAACGGGGTTGCAATCCGATTGAGAAAGCGAAGAACTGAAGCTTGCATATGCTCCTCCCACGTAGAGT
>JAAYQW010000108.1 GCA_012519115.1 Spirochaetales bacterium | reverse complement strand
GGCCTGCCGATCCTGGAATGCCCCGAGGCGTGCGCCGACATCAGGGCCGGCGACACCGTTAAGGTCGATTTCTCCACCGGGGTGATCACCAACAAGCGAAGCGGGAACACCTTCCAAAGCGAACCGTTTCCTCCCTTCATGCAGGAGCTGATTCAGGAAGGAGGCCTTGCGAACTATGTGGCCAAGGGAGGGATTGCGTGATGGAAAAGAAACGGATTGCCGTGATCGCCGGCGATGGGATCGGGGTGGAAATCATGAGAGAAGCGCTCAACGTGCTGAAGGTGGTCGCCCCGGATACGTTTGTGTTTGAATATTACAAAGCGGGCGGGGAGGCCCTCGATGCATTTGGAGTCCCTCTTCCCGAGGAGACGCTGGAGGGGTGCAAGCAAAGCGATGCGGTTCTGCTCGGATCGCTGGGCGGACCGAAATGGGACGGCGTCCCTTCCCATCTGCGCCCCGAAAAAGGACTCCTGGGTCTGCGCGGCGGGCTCGGTCTGTTCTGCAACCTCCGCCCCGCGCTGCTGTATCCCCAGCTCGCCGAGGCGTGTCCGTTGAAGAACGAGCTCGTCGAAGGAGGGCTGGACATCATGGTGGTCCGTGAGCTCACCGGGGGAATCTACTTCGGCGAGCGAGGAAGAGAAGGGGATTCGGCGTTTGATACGGAGCGCTACAGCAAGGCGGAGGTCGAGCGGATCGGACGAAAAGCGTTCGAGATCGCCGATAACCGGACCAAGCGATTATGTTCGATCGACAAAGCGAACATCCTCATCTCCAGTCAGCTGTGGCGCGAGGTAATCAACGCCCTTTCCAAGGAGTATCCCGAGGTCGAAGTGACGCATATGTACGTCGATAACGCGGCGATGCAATTGGTGCGAAATCCCCGCCAGTTCGATACGATTGTCACTAACAACATCTTCGGGGATATCCTCAGCGATGAAGCGGCGCAGATAACCGGCTCGATCGGGATGCTGCCTTCCGCCTCCCTCGGTGAAGGAAGGGTGGGGATGTATGAACCGATTCACGGTTCCGCTCCGGACATCGCCGGAAAGGATATCGCCAATCCGATCGCGATGATTCTTTCCGCGGCTCTGATGCTTCGCCACTCCTTCGGGATGGAGCTTGAAGCGAGACGGATCGAAGATGCGGTAAGCAGCGTGCTCGATCAAGGGTATCGAACCGCCGACATCATGAGCGAGGGAATGACCCTCGTCGGAACGAAAGAGATGGGGCGCCGTATTGCCGAGGCGCTCTGAAGAAGAGGATATGCTATGAAACGTCGTTCAGCACAGATGACCGAAGGGCCGCAGCGCGCCCCCCATCGGTCGTTGATGAAAGCGTTGGGCTGGACCGATTCCGAAATCCACATGCCGATCATCGGAATCGTCAGCGGAGCCAATGAGATCATTCCCGGCCACATCCACCTCGATCGGATCGTCGAAGCGGTGAAGAGTGGAGTCCGCCACGGAGGAGGAAACCCCGTTTCGTTCCCGGTGATCGGAGTCTGCGACGGGATCGCGATGGGACACACGGGAATGAAGTACTCCCTGGTGAGCCGGGAGCTGATCGCCGACTCGATCGAAGTGATGGCCAACGCCCATCCGTTCGATGCGCTGGTCTTCGTTCCCAACTGTGACAAGATCGTCCCCGGAATGCTGATGGCCGCTGCCCGCATCAATATCCCGTCGATCTTCGTTTCCGGCGGTCCGATGCTTGCCGGGAAAAAGGATGGATGCGGGCCGATCAACCTCTCGCGGATGTTCGAGGCGGTCGGTTCGCACGCCCTCGGAAAGATCGATGATGCCGAGCTGCTCGATTGGGAAAACAATTCGTGCCCCACCTGCGGCTCCTGTTCGGGAATGTACACCGCCAACAGCATGAACTGTCTTACCGAAGCGATCGGAATGGGGCTTCCGGGCAACGGTACGATTCCCGCGGTATATGCTGAACGCGACCGTCTTGCCAAAGAGGCGGGATATCGAATCATGGAGTTGCTCAAAGAGGATGTCCGACCGCTTGATATCATGACGGAGAAGGCGTTTGAAAACGCCCTCGCAGTCGATATGGCGATCGGTTGTTCAACCAATACGATGCTGCACCTTCCGGCGATCGCCCATGAAGCGGGGATCGATCTGGATATCTTCGTCGCCAATGAGCTTTCAGCCAGGGTGCCCAACCTCTGTCATCTGGCTCCGAGCGGAAACGATCATCTGGAAGATCTCTATTACGCCGGCGGCGTCCTGGCGGTGATGCATGAACTGGAACCGTCCGGGGTGCTTCACGGGGATCTGCCGACGGTGAGCGGCAAAACGATCGGCCAGCTGTGGGCGGAGCATCCGGTTCGAAACCATGATGTCATTCGACCGTTTGACGACCCCTTTGACAAGACCGGCGGCATCGCCGTGCTGAGGGGCAACCTCGCCGTCGACGGGGCGGTGGTCAAACGGAGCGCGGTCGACCCTGCGATGCTGGTCCACAGCGGACCGGCGCGGGTCTTTGACAGCGAAGAGGAAGCGAACGAGGCGATCTTCTCCGGCGCCATCAGGAAGGGCGATGTGATCGTCATCCGGTACGAAGGCCCGAAAGGGGGACCGGGGATGCGGGAGATGCT
>JAAYQW010000107.1 GCA_012519115.1 Spirochaetales bacterium | reverse complement strand
GCCGAATCGGCTCCACCTTTTTATGTACAAATTATTGTGATCGGTGATACGAGGACTTGTAGATGAGTAAGAAGAAGGAAGAAGTGAAGAAGGAAGTCACGGAAGAGCTTGTTGAAGATGTTCAGAGTATTGAAGATGAACTTGCCGATGCTCGACAGGAGATCGCCGCTCTCAAAGAGGAGAATCTCCGTGATCGGGCGGACTTGGAGAATTGGCGCAAACGCATGCTTCGAGACAAGGAAGACTCGATCCGATTCGCCAATGAAAGGCTGATCGCCGATCTCCTCGGGCCGCTGGATGACTTTGAACGAGCGATAGAAGCCGCGGAAGAAGCCCAAGACTTTTCGAAAGTGCACGATGGGGTGGTCCTCGTCAGTGAACAGATTTACTCCACGCTTCAGAAGAATTGGGGCTTGGAGCGAATCGAAGCGGTCGGGAAGGAGTTCGACCCCAACGAGCACGAGGCGTACCAAGTCGTTGAAGATGAAAACCTTGAGCATGAAACGGTCCTAGAAGAGTATGTTACCGGCTATAAACTACACGGTCGAGTGCTTCGACCATCAAAAGTAAAAGTTGGACGACCGGCCATTTGACGATAGGGCCGGTGTATGAGTATTTTACATACACCAAATGAAACAGAATTGATGAGATAAGAGGAGTTATACAATGGGTAGAATTATTGGAATCGACTTGGGAACGACCAATAGCTGTGTTGCAGTGATGGAAGGAACTGATTCGGTCGTCATTTCCAACAGCGAAGGACAGCGAACAACCCCCAGCGTGGTTGCATTTACCAGCAAAGGCGATCGCCTCGTCGGCCAGCCCGCAAAAAACCAGATGGTAACGAACGCCGAAAATACGGTGTATTCGATCAAGCGCTTCATGGGGCGCAAGTATAAGGATATTCCCTCCGAGGTGAATTTGATTCCCTATAAGCTGAAGGAAGGTCCCGGAGGCGAGATTCAGATCGACATCCGCGACAGTTCCTATAGCCCGCCGGAAATCAGCGCGGCGATTCTGCAGAAGATGAAGAAAACCGCTGAAGATTACCTCGGCGAGACGATCACCGAGGCGGTCATCACCGTTCCCGCGTATTTCAATGACGCTCAGCGCCAGGCGACTAAAGACGCCGGTCGAATCGCAGGCTTGGATGTGAAGCGGATCGTCAACGAGCCGACCGCTGCAGCTCTTGCCTACGGTCTGGGGAAAGACGCCAGCCGGGAAGAGCGCATCGCGGTATATGACCTCGGTGGCGGAACGTTTGACATTTCAATCCTCGAACTTGGTGACGGAGTCTTTGAAGTGAAGTCCACCAACGGTGATACTCATCTCGGTGGTGACGACTTCGACCAGCGGATCATTTCCTGGATGATCGATGAGTTCAAGAAGAGTTCGACGATCGATCTTTCCACGGACAAGATGGCGCTTCAGCGCCTTCGCGAGGCGGCCGAGAAAGCGAAGATCGAGCTTTCGAACTCAACGAGCACCGATATCAACCTCCCGTTTATCACCGCCGATGCATCGGGGCCGAAGCATCTGCAGATGACCTTGAGTCGAGCAAAGTTCGAGCAACTGATCGCTGATCTGATCGAGCGGTCCAAAAAGCCCGTTCAGAACGCCCTCCGCGACGCTGGTTTGAGCGCCAGTGAAATCAATGAAGTGATCCTCGTCGGCGGATCGACGAGAATCCCCGCCGTCCAGGCGATGGTGAAAGAGCTCTTCGGCAAAGAGCCGCACAAGGGTGTGAACCCCGATGAGGTCGTTGCGATGGGCGCGGCGATCCAGGGCGGAATCCTTGGCGGAAAGGTGAAGGATGTCCTGCTTCTCGACGTTACTCCGCTTTCTCTGGGTATCGAAACGCTGGGTGGCGTGAACACTCGCCTCATCGAGCGGAACACGACGATCCCGACTCGCAAGAGTCAGATCTTCTCCACCGCCGCCGATAACCAGACCGCGGTGAGCATCCATGTCCTTCAGGGAGAGCGAGAGATGGCTTCCCAAAACAGGACGCTCGGCAACTTTGACCTGGTCGGAATTCCTTCCGCACCGCGGGGTGTTCCTCAAATCGAGGTAACCTTC
>JAAYQW010000106.1 GCA_012519115.1 Spirochaetales bacterium | reverse complement strand
TGGGTGGTGGAAATGTTCGCATGACCGAGCAGTTCCTGGACCAGCCTGATATCCGCACCGCGGTCGAGAAGGTGGGTGGCGAAGCTGTGCCTGAGAACGTGGGGAGTGAACTCCTTCTGCCATCCCATCTTCTTCCTGTACTTGGCAAAGATACTGCTGATCGTCGAGAACGGCAACCGATTCCCCGTATTTGAACAGAAGAGATACGGAGATCGAAACTGATCGTGTTTCATCGGCAGATACTCGTTGATCCGGTTTTGAACTTTTTTCCCGAAGAACACGAACCTCTGTTTATTTCCTTTTCCGACGATCGGAATCCTTCGCTGCTTCATATCAAGATCATCCTCCGTAATCGAGACGGCTTCACCGATCCGGCAACCGGTGTCGTAGAGCAGCGCAAAGAGCAGGAGATCCCTCATCGATGCGAAATCGGAAGCTTCAAGAGCGAGAAGGGCCTGGACTTCATCGATCGTAAGGGTTGTCGGAAGATGATTCCGCGCCCGCTTCTGGGCGATGAGGGCGAAAGGATTGGCGTATACCTTCTCCTGCTTCAGCAAATATTCGTAAAAGGTCCGGGCGCTGCTGATCATCCGATTCACGCTCGCCTCCCCGAGGCGTCGGGTTTTTCTCAGGTGTTTCACATACAGCCAGCTGTCTTCCAAAGCGGCCTCTTCGAGCACGACGCCTTGCTGCTGCCAGAATGCGAGCAGATTCATCAAATCACGCCGATACGCGACGATCGTGTTTTCGCTGAGATTGCCGACGGTCGCCAGATACCGAAGGTAGTGTCCGATGAGCTGTTCGTCTATCATTGAGTCCACTATACCATAACCGGTTGATCCAGGTCATCACCGCCAACAATTGGAGCTCCGCTTTGATGGAGAAAGAGGGAGCCTTCCTGACTGGGCCTGCTTCCGATTCCGCTTCGATGAACAAATACGTCTTTCCCCAGATCGAGGGCGCATCCGGCTACATGGAGCGCTCCGCTTCTCTTGGGAGCCTGCCCAATGATGACGGCAGAGCTTAAAGCCGCGGTCAGGACGTTTCGTGAAAGGCAGGTCTGAGGTGATGCTTCTTCATACGGTAAAAACGGCGAGATGAGACACTCTCCTTGAAGCGATCGATTGGTCGTTATCCGTTTTGTTCCCAATCCGCAATCACAGAGGACGAAACTCCGTGTATTTGCGCTTTGGGCACCGAGACGCACCCAGCGGTCAAATCCGTGACTGTTGGAGACGAGAAGGGTGAAGCCCATCTCGGCAAGCGTTTTTCCGAGATGATACGCGCCCCGAAGCCCTTCATAGTCGCATCGCCTGCTGCCGGCGAGGGCTATGATTCGATCGTCCGGTTCCGGAAGACGTTCGGAATAGGAAAGCAGGAACGGAGGATTCTCCAATTCTTCCAATGATGAAGGATATCCCGTCATCCCGTAAAAGACGATCTTATTGCCGGGACGCGAATAAAACCGAAGCATCGGTTGAATCGGAAAAGATGGGAACACGGTCTTCCGGACATCTTTCGCCAGCCGCCGTTTCTCCTCCGTAGGCAGATTCAACGTGGCGACCGTCAACAATCTTGAGACTCTCATACCCGATATGGACCCGAGATTCCCGTTTCGCTTCAATCGGGATGGTACTCCTCCCAGAACCGTTGGAGCGTCGAAGAATCTACATGGGTGTAGATCTGGGTCGTCTGAATATCGCTGTGACCGAGCAGTTCCTGGACGGAGCGCAAATCCGCCCCATTCTGAAGCAGATGGGTCGCGAAACTGTGACGAAGGGTATGGACACTCATCTCCAAGCCCGCCAGAGCCGTGTACTCATCGAAACGCTTGCTGATCGCCTGACGGGTGAGGCGTTGCCCTCGACGACCCAGAAAGAGCGCCTGGCTGGGTTTGGATCGACAGAGGAGGTGGGGCCTGACCTCCTCCAGGTAATATGCCAACGACGCTTGAGCAACCTCGCCGACCGGAATGAGCCGCATCTTATTACGCTTTCCGATGACTCGAAGCTGTCGGTTCTGGTAGTCCTCGACATCGATCGACGCCGCTTCGCTGATCCTCAGTCCGCACGAGTAGATGACTTCGAAAAGGGTCTTATCCCTGATGCCAAGATAGTCGGAGGTGTTGATGACCGAAAAGAGGTATTCAATTTCATCATAGGTAGCCACACAAGGAAGCGACTCATCCTTCTTGGGAGTCCGAATGAGAGAAAGCGGGTTGTCCTCGCGAATCTTCCGAAGCTGGAGAAACGTGAAAAAGGAACGAAGGGCGCTGAGCGTTTTGGCGATGCTTCGAGAAGCGAGCGAGCGTCTCTCACCGGAAGAGACGACAAACGCTTCGATGTCTCGAACGTTCACGATTTCAGGATCTTCAAACGCTTCAAGCAAGAGGCCTACCTCATAAAGATAGACCTCGATCGTGCCTTCGCTGAGCCGTTTCTGAAGAGCGAGGTAGTGTTCATACTCCTCTAAGAGCAACGAAGCGTTTTGCTTACCGCCCCTCCTCATCCTGGCCTCGGCTATACCGCAACACGGTTGGAATCGTATAGTCTCCGCTGTTGGCTGAAGTGCCCCGCCCCAGCTGTTTCTGCAGGTCCTGCCAGCGGTTCACTTCGATCGAAGGCTGTTCGGTCTCATGGGCATGCTCCCGTTCCTGCTGGGTCTGTGGTGTCGAGAAACGGCGTTTGATCATCTCCATATCCGCGTTCTCGACCCCGACCTGCTCGCTCTTCCGCTCAAAACCCGTCGCCACTACGGTGACTTTTATCTGGTCGCCGAGCTCGGGATTATATGCCTGTCCGGCGATGATCAACGCATCGTCCGCACAGTTCTCGGTAACCAGTTCAACGACGTCCTGATATTCCTGCAAGGTGAGGCTGTCTCCACCGGACAGGTTCACCAGCACGCTCTTCGCTCCGTCGATTGAAGCGCTTTCCAGCAAGGGATTGCTGATCGCCTGACGGGCGGCATCGACAGCCCGGTTGGCTCCTTCCCCAAAGCCGATTCCCATCAACGCATCTCCCTTGCCTTTCATGACCGTCCGGACGTCCGCGAAGTCGATGTTGATTTCTCCCGGTTCGGTGATCAGTTCACTGATTCCCTGCACTCCCATATACAAGACCTCGTCCGCCATCAGGAACGCCTGCTTGATCGGGGTGTTGTTCTCCACGACCCGAAGCAGGTATTGGTTTGGAATGATGATGAGCGTATCAACGTGGTTTCGCAGTTTCTCGATTCCCGCTTGAGCGAGGGTCAGTTTCTTTTTTCCTTCGAACGCGAAGGGAGTGGTCACTACCGCGACGGTAAGAATATTCATGCTTTTGGAAAGCTCGGCGACGATAGGGGCCGCGCCCGTTCCCGTACCGCCGCCCATCCCTGCGGTGATGAAGACCATATCCGCATCTTCAATCTCCCGTCTGATATCTTCCTTCGATTCCTGAGCGGCCTTTTCACCGATTTCCGGGATTCCGCCGGCACCGAGTCCGCCGGTAAGCTCCTTCCCGATGGGAAGACGAACATGGGCATTGGAGCGTTGAAGGGCTTGTACATCGGTGTTCATCGCAACGAATTGCACCTTCTTCAAGCCGCTGGCTATCATTCGGTTCACGGCGTTCCCGCCCGCTCCTCCGATACCCAGCACTTTGATTACCGTCGCACTGGCTTGTTCCGATCCAATAATATCTTCTACTTCAAACATTCCAAAATCCATATGCATCCCCTCTTAGAACAATGTCCTGAAAAATCCCTTCAATTTCGAGGTGGGGCCTTGTGATCGTGCCTTCCGTCCCACTTTACCGGTCGGCTGGTTTTCCCGAAGCCGACGCGCTTCACTCTTCAACAAGCCCAACACGGTCGTGTAATGCGGGTTGATATAGCTTCGATCCAACCCTCCGATCGCCTCGGGGAACCCGAGACGGGCGGGCATTCTGAACAACTCGCTGGCAAGCTCCGTCACTCCGCTCAGCAGCGCTCCTCCACCGACCAGCACGATTCCCCCGCCGAAACCGGAACCCTCATGCTCCTTGCTGAACGCATCCAAGAGGAGGGAGAAGATCTCCGCCATCCGCGGCTCGATGATTCGGCTCAGTTCTCGTTTGGGCATCTTTATCGCCGGCATCCCCCCGACTTGAGGGATGATGATCATCTCTTCGTTCGATACGGAAGGAACGTAGGAGTGACCGCTTTCACGCTTGATCTGTTCGGCGGTAGCTCGAGTCTTATTCAAAATATAGGCGATATCATTCGTTACATCATCACCGCCGAGGTTCACCCCTCCGGTGAAGATCGGCGCGCCGTTTCGATAGGCAATCATATCGGTGGTGCCGCTGCCGATGTTGACCAGAATCGTGCCCATCTCCTTTTCTTCCGTGGAGAGCACGACTTCCGCATCCGCCAAGCTTTGAAGGACGACCCGAGCGACATTGAGGCCGCTGCGTTGAATGCACTTGCGCTGGTTTTGACTGATCGCGCTGGAAGCGGTGACAATGAGCACCCGGCTTTCCAAGCGATGACCGAGCATATCGATCGGATCTTTGATGCCGCTTTGTCCGTCGATCTGGAAATCCTGCACAAGAGTATGAAGAATCTCCCGGTCCTGCGGGAGTTCGAATGCCCGGGCCACTTCCAGACTTCTAAAGATATCCCCCCGTTTGATCTCCTGTTCGGGACTGCTGATTCCCACGACGCCGGTTGAAGGAATGCCGATGATGTGTCCCCCGCCGATGCCGACGATCACTTCGCTGATCTCCGCCCCTGCTTGGAGCTCCGCTTCATTGATGACGGTTTGAATCGTTTTCAGGGTTTGTTCGATGTTGACGATCGAGCCGGAACGAACCCCCTCGGAGGGGTGCTCGCAAATGGAATCGACCATGAGCTGGCCTTCCTTATTGACCGATCCGATTACCGCCCGGGTTCGGCTCGACCCTATATCAAGTCCCATCAACATTTTTTCACCCGCCATTGCCGTCTCCTCGACCTCACCTATCGTCGCACCAACGCTTCTTTATACAGGTCGTAACGCTGGATGCTTGAACTCAAAAAGGAAAGATCTTCCTTTCGATCCTGCTCGATCCAATAGAGTGCGGTCTGTACGTGCTTCGGATCCACCGGCTCTCGCACCCAAAGCTGGGCATGCAGAGAAGGAAGATCCAAAACCATTTTCCCAAAGCTATTACTGCTATTATTATCGTATTTTATACGAGTTATCAAGGAGCTTTCGCCACTGAGGCCGTGGGTAAGAGCCATCACCGAATCAAAGACGGAATCCGTTCCATACCGTTCCATCAGCAGGGCATACTCGAGAGGAACCTCGATGCTCAGCAAGTGATCCGTCCAAAGGTCCGCATCACTGCTCTCAATCGGGACAAGGGTGCGTCCATCGACCAGATAGGAACGTTCTCCGTTCTCGCTTTGAATGAATACCGGTGAATCGATGAAGGCGATCGTCGCTTTGATCGTTGATGGGAGAGTTCTTGTAAGAACCAAGGAGGAGACGATCGGCACCTGTTCGATCTGCTTTTTCGTTCCTCGGAGCGAGACCCGGAAGATTCCCTGTCCTACGAGCGTCGAAAGGCGGTTGGAGATTTCGGAGGGAACATGCTTCAACGGACCATCGATTTTGACCTGGACTTGTGAAATCGTGAAGAGAGGAAGGTGGGAAAGAGCGAGAAAGAGGAGCGACAAAAGAAGGAGAATGGTTACGCCGTAGATCACTAATCGTCTGATCATCTTGCCTCCTCCTTTCTGTTAGCATTCCTCAGTACGTTGAGAATCAAGGCGCTGGCGATGAGAATCACGAACATGTTCGTTCCGCCCTGACTGAAAAACGGCATCGGAATCCCCGTCGGCGGAGCGAGGGAGGTGATTACCGCCAGATTCAGGATCGCTTGGGTGAGGACCATCGTGGTGGCGCCAAAACTCAGCGCGGATAGGAACCGATCGCGCTCAATCATGCGCCGCGCCCCGTTGTATCCCAATAGCGCATAGAGGAAGAAGAACAAAAGAATGAAAAAGATCCCGATGAAGCCAAGCTCCTCGGCAACGGACGCGATGATGAAGTCACTGTGCACTTCCGGCAGGGTCCCCAGCTTGTACGTCCCCTGCCCCAGACCCACGCCGAAGAGTTTGCCTGCACTGATCGCTTTCAAACTGATATTCACCTGGTAGTTCATTCCCGAAGGATCGAGGGAGGGAAAGAAGAAAGCCGCCACCCTCCGGATTCGGTATGCTTGACTGAAAAGGGCGGCAAAGAGAGGGGGAATGAGAAACAGGAGAAGGAGCACCACCTTGGTAAGCCGGACACCGCTGTACAAGAGCATTGAAAACGCCAGGACGACGACCAGCAGCATCGTCGAGTAGTCGCGTTGAAGGAAGATCAGCGCCGCATACAAAAACGCCACAGCTGCCGGAAGGAGGATCTTCTTCGGTTTTCCCTGGTAGGAAGCAAAAAGAAGAATCAACGCCAGCTTGGCAAACTCGCTCGGCTGCAACGCGGGTAGCGGACCGATTCGGAGCCACCGTCTGGAGCCGAACTTTTCCTGTCCATACGGGGTGAATACCGTTAAAAGCAGCAAAACCAGCACGGCGACGGCCAAAGGCCAAGCGAACGCCTTGAGAACCTTTGAAGGCAAAAAAATGATGATTGTCGAGCCTATAGCGGCCAAACCGACGAATTGAAGCTGACGGACCACATAGTAATAATGCGGCACACCGTTGAGCAGCGCTTCATTGTAGGAAGCGCTGTACAGCTGAACCAGTCCGAAGATTGTCAAGGCGAGGGTCACGATTAGAAACGTGATCGTGCTCTTCGATGCCGTCTGCCCGATCGAGCCCAACGATGGATCGGAACCCTGATAATCAAAGTTTTGATATCCGCTTTCCATACCCTACCTCCAAATGATGAAGGAAAGGATCGCAAACACCCATGATAGGGTTACAAAGGTTTGAACAATCTTTCCTTCAGCAAATCCGGCTGCTTCAAAGGCGTGGTGCAACGGCGCGATCAAGAAGATTTTTCGACCAAATCCCCGAATCGATATGATTTGAACAAGCGAGGAAAAAAGCTCCAAAAAAAATAGACTTCCGGCAAAGAGGATCAGAACCTCCCGGTTCGTCAAGAGGGCGCCGACAGCGATGTACGCACCCAGGGCATGACTGCCGCTATCCCCCATGAACGTTTTTGCCGGTCGATAGTTATACCAGACAAAAGCGATCAGGGCTCCGAGCAACGCACCGCTGAAGGGTCCTTGAAAGGAAAGCAGAAGCAGCAAAGAGGGAATTGCCGAAAGACTCGCCAGGCCGTCGAGTCCGTCGGTGATGTTCACCGCATTGACAAAGGAGGTGATGAACAATACTGCAAACGGGTAATACCACCATCCGAGCTCCAGCGTTATCGATCGAAACGTCAGGGTTGTACGAAGGGGCAGCACGGCGACCAGAACGATCGAGGCGAGGAGTTGCAAAGCAAGCTTTCCAAGAGACGTAAACCCGTCGCCTCTTTTATGGCGCTCTTTGAGCAGGTCGTCGACGAAGCCGATCGCTCCGAACGCCAAGAGAGCGATAAACGGATAGATGATTGTCGGGGCGAAGAAATCTCGTTCAAAGAATGTGGCGATAGAAGAGCCGAGAATGAACGCGACGCCCCCGATTATGGGAGTTCCCTCTTTTTTCACATGGAAATCGGGCAGGTATGCTTTTGATGTCGATCCCTGCCCCCTGTATAAAGATAAAAGAACCTTCGAAAGTACGAAGGTGATCGTAAAGGAAATGAATACGACAACGATCCTTCTACCCATGCAGGGCGACTCCTTCTTCGATCGTCGGAATCAGACGCTCCATTTGTACAACCCGGGAACCTTTGAGGAGGACGAGGTCACCGACGGTGACCTCGTCTTTGACCATCACCTCAAGCTCCTCAAAGTCTTGCGTGAAGGAGACTCGCTCCTTACCCTTCTCTCTCTTTATCGTTTGATACGCTTCCTCCATCTCCCTACCGTAGAGGAAGTTTTTCGTAAATGTCGACTGAACCAGCGCTCTGGCAATTTCAAGATGCGCCTGCCTGCTCTCAGTTCCAAGCTCTTTCATCGGCCCCAGGACCGCGTTCTTTCGTCCCCTCCAGGAAAGGCGGGAAAGGTAGCGGATAATCGACTTGGTTGAATCCAGACTTGCGTTATATGTATCGTTGATGATCGTCACACGGGATGTCTGGACGGTGGACCTGCCAATCAGCGGCTCGAAATCTTCCAATGCATGAGCGATATCCACCGGCCGGGCACCGAGATAGGAGCCGACCCGTATCGCACCTACGACATCTTCAAGCAGGTGTTTTCCGACGGCCTTGATCCGGAACGAAACGCCTTGATAAGAGATTTGCCATCCGTCAAGGCCGAGATCGATGGCGCTCACATCCCGGGTCGAATACCGGATCAGCTTGACAGGGCTGAGGGTTTGAATCAGCGAGCCGTATATGCTGTGGCGGCTGATGAACCCCGCCTCGATCTGAGGATGGAAGATTTTCGCCTTTTCCCGGGCTATTACTTCGCGCGATCCCATCGATTCCAGATGGGCGTTGCCGATATTGGTCAATACCCCTATCGAAGGGTTCAGCATCTGCGTCATCCGTTCCATCTCGCCGGGATGGTCGATGCCCAGTTCAAATACTCCGTACTTCGTATCGGAGTTCAAGTTCATGATCGATAATGCCAGACCGTACTCACTGTTGAGGTTGCCGTTCGTCATCGTGGTTGGCCCAAGAGCGGAGGCGATCTTTCCTACCGCCTCCTTTGTTGTGCTCTTGCCGGTCGAACCGGTAATACCAATCGTCCGAACATGAGGAAAGAGAGCCCGGTAGGCGGTTGCAAGATTCATCAGTGCCTGAAACACATCATCGCTTGCCAACACAGCGCAGGAGGAATCGCTGAGGGCTCGTTGAATATCTTCAGTATGCACAAGAACGGCAACCGCGCCGTTATTCTCTGCTTCTTTGAGGTATTCGATTCCGCTGGAGTTCTTGCCCCGCAAAGCGAAAAACAAAGAACCGGGAACGCAGCGGCGAGAATCAAGCGCATAGTGGGTTATCGACCGATCGGATGAGCGGACGATCGTTGCTCCACTGTATTGACTCGCCAATGGTATCTTCATAGATCACCTCGGGCGACGATCGCGGTGATCGGAGTGAAGTAGATCTCTTCCTGCCAGGAGTAGGCGCTCACCGCTTCAGGAATCGCCTTCGTCGAAATCGATGCTCGAAGAAGCTGGGTGCGCTCCTCCAAAAGGATGCGATTATCGACAAGCGACCGGTACTCCATTTCCAGCGATCGATTGACCCCCCGCTGCCAAAGCGGAAGAAGCAGCACCGCAACGGTGAAGATGAGCATCAACGCTACTAAAATATGCTTTACTGCCGAGGAGGAGGGTTTTTCCTCATACTGCGGCTGATCAAACCATTCATGTTCCATGACGCTTCTCCTGTCGCACTTTCTCCACGATCCGAAGTTTGGAGCTTCGGGACGC
>JAAYQW010000105.1 GCA_012519115.1 Spirochaetales bacterium | reverse complement strand
GGGCTTCTTTTTTTCACTTCGGTCCTTCTTTCGGAAGGGCTTTTTTTTACCCGTCGGACTCGCTATACTTGGCTTTGGAGGCTTTTGTGGCAATCATTCCATTCTATAAACCTACTCTGCGCCGAAAAATAAGGAAGAGATGAACTACTTTGATTTGACTGGGAAAAGAGCAATTGTTACGGGAGCAAGCCGAGGCTTGGGATACGGGATGGCTGAAGGTCTTTGCGAAATGGGCGCTCGTGTGGCGCTCATCGCATCAAGCGAGCGGGTCGATGAAGCCGCTTCAAGACTCCGTTCCAAGGGCTATGACGCTCATGCCATCCGCGAGGATATTTCAACGAAGGAAGGTGTTGACCGGGCATTTGACAATGCCCTCGCTGCTCTTGGCGGAGATATGGATATCCTTGTCAACAATGCCGGAATACAGCGAAGAGCTTTTTGTGAGGAATTCTCCTACGAGGATTGGAAAGCGGTAACGGCGATGAATCTCGACACGGTATTCCTCTTTTGTCAACGGGCAGGTAGAGTGATGCTTGCTAAAGGGCAAGGGAAGATAATTAATCTCGCCTCCATGCTCAGCTTCTTTGGTGGTTACACCGTTCCGGCTTATGCTGCTAGCAAAGGCGGGGTCGCTCAGCTGACCAAAGCTCTCTCCAATGAGTGGGCAGGACGCGGTGTCTGTGTCAATGCGATCGCTCCCGGGTACATGAACACCGATATGAATGTCAATCTGCTGAATGACGAGAACCGGTATAAAGAAATTACCGCTCGAATTCCAAAAGGACGCTGGGGGACGCCGGATGATGTGAAGGGAATCGTGGTCTTCTTGGCATCTGAAGCATCCGATTATATCAGCGGCGCAATTATCCCTGTCGACGGAGGATATTTGGGTAAATAGAATCCTTCGTATTGGATTAGTCAATAAACCGGATTCTGAATCACAAGAATTACCGGTGCATGGTCGCTGCCCATCACGTCGGTAGCGATCGTCGAATCGATTACCCGTTCTTTCAAGCTTTCGCTCACGAGCCAATAATCGATTCTCCATCCGGTATTCCGTGATCGGCTTTGAAAGCGATACGACCACCACGAATAGACTCCGGTTACATCCGGGTACAGATAGCGGAACGTATCGACAAACCCCGCTTCCAACAACTGGGTAAACTTTTCACGCTCTTCAATGGTATAGCCGGCGTTGCGTTCGTTCGTTTTCGGGTTTTTCAAATCGATCGCCTGATGGGCTACGTTCAGGTCTCCACAGATGATGACGCCTTTGTGCTCCGCCAACGCTTTTACATACTCGCGGAACATATCATCCCACTCCATGCGCCGATTCAAGCGAGCCAGCTCTTCTTGGCTGTTTGGAGTATAGACGGTAACCACGTAAAACTCTTCGAATTCAGCGCAGATGACTCGTCCCTCATCATCGAATTCATGTCCGATTCCATATTCGACGGAAAGAGGCTCCGTTTTGCTGAAGAGAGCGGTTCCGCTATAGCCTTTTTTTTCAGCAAAGGACCAATACTGATGATATCCGGGAGTTTGCAGCTCCACTTGATGTTCATGAAGCTTTGTTTCCTGCAAGCAGAAGATATCGGCATCCACCTCGTTGAAATAATCGCTGAAGCCTTTCTGCTGAATAGCTCTCAATCCGTTTACGTTCCAACTTACCAGTTTCACCGTTCTATTCCTACATCAATACGACGCCGAGGCTTGCTGCTTCTTCCATCACATCTTGGGGCCAGATTGATGCTTGAACTTCTCCAATATGGGCTTTCTTCAAGAAATACATGCAGAGCCGGCTTTGACCGATACCGCCACCGATCGTAAGCGGCATCTCATTGGCCAGCAGCCGCTTGTGCCAATACAGGTCAGCTCGTTCTTCCATTCCGCGAATCGTCAATTGCCGCATCAAGGACTCGGGGCTTACCCGGATGCCCATCGATGTGATTTCCATGAGATCTTCTCGAATAGGATCCCACACGATGATATCGCCGTTGAGACCAAGGTACCCATCGCTGTTCGGTGTCGACCAGTCATCATAGTCAGGGGCTCGGCCTCCGTGAGATTTCCCATCGCCCAGCTTGGCGCCGATGCCGATAATGAAGACCGCCCCATATTCCTTGGCGAGTTGATATTCACGATCATATACGCTGAGGTCCGGGTATCGTCTCCGCGCCTCCTCGGCATGGATGAAGGTTATTTTTTCGGGAAGAGTCGGCTTGATCACCGGAAACATTTCACACACCAGAAATTCGGTGCGTCTCATCGCCGAATATATTTTAGAAACGACGAACTTCAGGAAATCAAGGGAACGCTGTTCTTCGGTGATGACCAGCTCCCAGTCCCACTGGTCCACATAAATCGAGTGGATCGCATCCAAATCATCATCGGGACGAATCGCATTCATATCGGTGTACAATCCGGTTCCGGGTTTAAATTTCAGGGTGGCAAGCGCCATGCGCTTCCATTTTGCCAAGGATTGCACGATCTCCATATCCTTGTTGTCGAAGTTTCCAATCTGAAAGACCACCGGGCGCTCGACGCCGTTCAGGTCGTCATTGATTCCCGAGCCGCGGGGAACAAACAACGGACTGGTAACGCGGCTGAGCATCAACCCGCCGGAAAGCTCCCGTTCAAACGTGTCCTTTACATATTTGATCGCCTTCTCGGTCTGTTTCCGCTCCATCAAAGGGACGTATCCATCAGGAAAGTACTTCGCCATCTCGTATTTCTCCTATAATCGCCTAGCATACTGTATTTTCCTCCTCTGTTAAAGCTGCTTGCAAATCTAATATGATTATCAGCGTTTCTCACCGAACCTTATGAGAACTGCGTATAAAACGCTCATCATCCTATAGAAGAGCTGTTAACTATACATGATTATTAGAGCCATAACAAATATGTTTAGATAAAAACTGGAATATAAATGATAAAGAAATAATATAATAATATATTAAAAAAAATAAGAAACAATATAAAACAAATACAATAAAAATTATAATATGCATATGGTCATATAGGTATATATGATGAGAACCCAACAATTTATGTGGTTGTCGTTGCCGTT
>JAAYQW010000104.1 GCA_012519115.1 Spirochaetales bacterium | reverse complement strand
CCGAAGGCCAAGCCGACGATAAGAATAACAAGTAGTGTTTTCTTCATCTTATGTCTCTCCTTTTCTGTATTTCTGCAATGCAGTTCTATGTTCTCCTGGTATTCAGGCTAACTCACGTAGTTACTTTCGATCGATATTGCTCCACTTCCCAATTTCGAATGAACTCGATCACCTCATCGGTCATGAACAGCGGACCTCCGAAGCTTTCGCTGTACACGCTGACCCGCACCGTGTCGATGAACAGCGCAAGCGGCTTTTCTCCGTCGGCGAACACCCCGGCATCCTGGACGCAGACCACCTTGGGGTTTTGTCCGTGCTTCTTCCCAAAGGCTTCAAACGCTTCGGTGATCGAACCTCCCTTGGGTACGAAGAGCGGCTTGAAGCCCGAATAGACGATGTGGTCGGGGGTGAAGGAAGAAGAGATCGGATGGAAACTCTTCTCACCGCTCAAGAACGATTTCGTATCGTTGGTATGGAAGTACGCGACCTCTCCCGCAAAGAGCGTCCTGAGCTCCTTTCGGATCGGATCGAGAATCGTCGAATCGACTGCCACGGGCCTTTCATCCACATCCCGCTCAAGGTTCGCCCTCAACGTGGAAAGAACGTGCCGATAGAGACCGTCGATCTCCTTGAGACTCTCCCCGCCTACGAAGATCCCATGATTTTGAAGAACGATGAGGTTGGGGACGTTCCGCAAGGGCGTGAGCGCTTTGCGGACCGCATCGGCGAGAATGAAGCCGGGTTTCACCAGCTCGATCCACAACGCCTCGGGGAAAAGCTTCCTAGTGTATTTCGCTCCCTCGACCGCGCAGGTGAGTCCGTTGACGAGCGCCGGGTGCAAATGCACGACGTAGGTGAACGGCAGCAGAGCGTGGAGCAACGCTTCCACGGAAGGCCGGGCGGTCTCGCCTTCAAGGCGGGAGGCCATCATCATGTGCAGCACTTCCGCTTCCCTCTTCGCATCATCGCTTGAGAACGTCCGGTTCCAGATCGCTTCCAGTTTCGAGCGGTCCATTCGGACGAATCCACCCTCATCGATCGATCCGAGGGCATGGCCGCTCGCCTTCACATAGAGGATGTTCCCTTCTTTATAGGAGGTGTTTCCGCCTCCGAGAAGAACGAGATGAGGATCGCGTCCATACCGTCGGGAAGCGTTGATCAAGGCTTCCAGACTCATAGCCGTTCCTTAAGAATCACTTGCTCGTACGTTCCGACGCGCTGAATCAATTCCTCTTCCAACGGAACGTTGTTTCGCCTGAGGAACTCCGCCCATACTTCGCCGAACGGAAGCACCGAGAGGTGTTCGCTGAGGGCCATTGCCGCATAGCCGTTGCCGGTCTCTTCATATTCGATCAGCTGATCGGTCGGTTCCAAGAGGGCGAAGAGCAGAGCTTTCCGCATCGATCGGGTTCCGGTGACCCATGCCCCGACCCGGTTGATCGAAGCATCGAAGAAGTCGAGCCCGATGTGGCAGCTTTCAAGCTTGCCGCTGCGAACCAGCTCTTGGGCGACCCGGCGTGTCTTGCCATCGAAGAGAACGACGTGGTCGCTGTCCCAGTGCATCGGTCGCGATACATGCAAGAGAATCTCATCATCGAATAAGAGGATCGAACTGAGCTTGTCGGAGACATCCTCCTCGGTGTGGAAGTGCCCCATATCAAGACAGAGCATCTTATCGTTCCGGGCCGTATAGTTCATGTAGAACTCGTGCGAGCCGACGACAAACGCTTCGCTGCCGATTCCGAAGAGCTTGGTTTCAAGGGCATCCCTCATATGTTCACGAGGGTATTCGATCTTGAAGATCTCATCGAGGCTCTCTTTGAGGATCGCTCGATACCCCATCTTGTCGGCGGTGTGGTTTTTCGCGCCGTCGGGAATCCACGTATTGAGAATGCACGGCGATCCCTGCTGCTCGCCGATCCACGCGGCGATTTTGCGGGTCCGCTTGGCATGTTCGATCCAGAACTGACGGATCTCTTCATCTTTGCTTGCCAAGGTATATCCGTCATTCGCTTTCAGGTGGCTGAAAAACGTGCCGTTGAAATCGAGATGGACGTTGTTCGCTTTCGCCCAATCCATCCATCCTTGAAAGTGTTTCACTTCAATCTCGTCGCGATCGACGAATTCGGAACCGAACTCGCCATAGCTCGCATGGAGGCTGATGCGGTGAGGACCGGGGACGATCGAAAGCACTTCTTCAATATCGGCTCTCAGCTGCTCGATCGTCTGCGCTTTGCCGGGATGGGAGCCGGTAACCTGGATTCCACCGCCGCTGAGCTCGGAATCGGGAGTTTCGAACCCCCCGACATCGTCTCCCTGCCAGCAATGAATTGAAATGGGAATCCGATTGAGACGCTCGAGTGCGGCATCGGTATCAACACCGATCTTTCGGTATTGTTCTTTCGCATACTGGTATGAAGTTGTTTTCATAAACTCCTCCTACCTATAACTGTACCCTTACTTTGCTCTTTTTGTCTTGACATAATAGGCATATTTTAGCATTATTTTGTCAATATGAGCCTGATTCTCCGTGCTTCCGACTATTTTTACGACCCTTCCTTCCCCATCAAGGTCCTTGACCGGGATCCGGAAATTCCTTATCCCCTCCACAGTCACGACTTCTGGGAACTGATCGTGATCGTCTCGGGAAGCGGGACTCACTTCGACACCGCCGGATCGTTCGAGCTGACCAGCGGAAACGTCTTCGTCATTCCTCCCGGCTTCAAGCACGGCTATCGGGATGTCCGCGATCTGCGCCTTTTCAACATCCTCTTCGACATCTCCATGTTCGAGGAATCGTTCTTCGATCTGAGCAACATGAGCGGCTATCAGGCGCTCTTGAAGGTGGAACCCTCCTACCGTCATGACGGCTCGCTTTCGACGCTGATGCAGCTCACCCCCGCCCAGCAGGCGCGGGTTCTTCCCCTTCTTGAACACATGCTCGTGGAATCGGATTCGACCGAGAGCGAGATCGGGGCGAAGGCCGGAGCGTTCGCTATTCTCGCCCAGCTCCTGGTGATGCTCTTTCGGATCTACGCCGAGCAGCCGCGGAAGGACAACCAGACCGTCATGCGGATCGCCGACGCCCTCAGCTTTTTGGAAGCCCATCCCGACCGCTCCGTTTCAACGAGCGAATTGATGGAACTGACCAACATGTCGGCAAGCACCCTCAACCGGCACTTCAAGAACGCAACCGGCCTCTCCCCCATCGAATTCCACATCCAACGGAGGATCAAGCATGCGTGCCGGCTTCTCCGCTCAAGCGACATGTCGGTCAGCGAAATCAGCGAAGCGACCGGATTCGAAGACTCCAACTACTTCAGCCGGCAGTTTCGCAACGTGATGGGGATCACGCCGCTCTCCTATCGGAAAAACCGCTCGATGTGGTATCGGCTCCCTTAGAGAACGACGCCCTTTTTGAGAATGATGTTTGCGTACAGGGCGCTTTCGCCGGTCGCTACGATCGCGTACGCCTTCTTTGATTGCTCGTAGAACGCAAAACGCTCGACGAAGGTGAAGCCGGTAAACCCGGGATCGCCCGCTTTTGCGATTTTTTCATAGGAATCCCAGATCGGAGTTTGAGCGGAATCGCCGGGGACCTTTTCCATGAGAAATGCGTTGGGGGCGTAGGTGTCCAAAGGGAAAAGCTGCAAAATGGCTTTTAGAACCTCTTCGCCGCCATGTCCGTCGAGGCGGACGACCCGGTCGTTCATCGATGCGGCGGGGAAGTTTCCGTCGCCGATCACCAGTTCATCACCGTGTCCCATCTCCATGAGAACCTTCAGCAGCTCGGGACTGAGAATCGAGGGAATTGTTTTAAGCATGGCATGCTACTCCTTTTTTCGTTGCAATCGCTTTGATGCTGTGCGATACTGAGGGTATGTAAACGATTACAAACCCATCATACACCAAGGAGAACGAGATGGCAAACATTCTTGATATCAAACAGGTAGGGCCGGAGAAGCGTTACGCTTCAGAGCTTCCGAAGATCGGAATCCGTCCAGTCATCGACGGGCGCCAGCGGGGTGTCCGCGAGTCGTTGGAAGAGCAGACGATGAACATGGCCAAGGCTGCCGCGAAGCTCATCAGTGACAACCTTCGCCACACGAATGGCGAGAAGGTGGAGTGCGTCATCGCCGACTCCACGATCGGCGGAGTGCGCCAGAGCGCCGATTGCGCCGAGAAGTTCAAAAAAGAAGGAGTCGCGGTCACCCTGACCGTAACCCCGTGCTGGTGCTACGGAACGGAGACCTTCGACATGGATCCGCTGACGATCAAAGCGGTCTGGGGATTCAACGGCACCGAGCGCCCCGGCGCGGTGTACCTCGCGGCGGTCCTTGCAGCCTATACCCAGAAAGGCCTCCCCGCCTTCGGAATCTATGGTCGGGACGTCCAGGATTCGACGGACATCTCGATTCCGGAAGATGTGCAGGAGAAGATCCTCCGCTTCGCCAAAGCCGGCCTCGCGGTTGCCGAGATGAGAGGGAAAAGCTACCTCTCGATCGGCGGGATGTCGATGGGAATCGCCGGCTCGATCGTCGACCAGGATTTTCTCCAGGCGTACCTCGGCATGAGAACCGAAGTCGTGGACATGAGTGAAATCGAACGACGGATAAACGAAGAAATCTATGATCCCGTCGAGTTCAAGAAAGCGATCGAATGGGTCCGCAAGCATGTCATCCAAGCGGAGGACACCGTCAACGACCCCGCCCTCCGCAAGAGCCGGGAAGAGCTTGACAAGGATTGGGAGTACGTCACCAAGATGGTGATGATCGGCCGGGATCTGATGATTGGAAACCCCAAGCTCAACACCCTCGGATTCAAAGAGGAGTCCTACGGCCGCAACGCCATCGCCGCCGGATTCCAGGGCCAGCGCCAATGGACCGACCACTGGCCGAACGGCGACTTCATGGAGACGATGCTCACCTCCAGCTTCGACTGGAACGGCATTCGGGAGCCGTACATCATGGCGACCGAAAACGACCATCTCAACGGGATCAGCATGCTCTTCGGAAAACTGTTGACCAACAGGGCGGTGATCTTCAGTGACGTACGGACGTACTGGAGTCCCAAGAGCGTCGAGCGGGTGACCGGCTGGAAACCCACCGGTCTGGCGAAAGACGGGTTCATCCACCTGATCAACAGCGGCGCGACGACCCTCGATGCCGCCGGGCAGATGACCAATGAGAAGGG
>JAAYQW010000011.1 GCA_012519115.1 Spirochaetales bacterium | reverse complement strand
GGCCGACGTAGCTTGACTTGAGCACCTGCGACACGAGAATCGAGGTCGGTCCGTCCGCAGCTCCGATGATTCCGATCGAAGCGGCATCCGCCAATGAGAAGCCCATCAGCGTCGCCACGCTGATCGTTGCGAAGATTCCCCACTGCGCAGCAGCACCGAAAAGAATCAGCTTGGGGTTTGACAACAGCGGCCCGAAGTCGATCATCGCCCCGATTCCCACGAAGAGGAGCAGCGGCATCATCTCCGCCGACTCGATGCCGACCGAGAAGAGCCAATCGAGGATTCCCTGAACCGGCCCGATCCCCTCGACGAACTGCGTCACCGCCCCGCTGAAGGGGAGGTTCACGAGAATCGCTCCGAAGCCCATCGGCAGGAGCAACGACGGTTCCAGTTTTTTCCTAATCGCCAGATAGATGAGAATGAACCCGACACCGTACATGACCAGATCTTTCCAGGTCGTGGCCAGGACACCGCCCAATAAGAAGTCCATAGAGACCTCCGGGTAATAAAAATAGGGGAAGAAGTTGACTTCGCCCAATAGACAAGAAGCTTCCCCGACTCCTTCAGTGTAAAGGTCTATGCGTTTCCAGTCAAACGGCTCAGGACTCTTTTCCGATCATCTCGAGGGCGACGACCACCGATGGATAGAAGTGTTCTTCAGGCAGCAGGGAGTAGAAATCCAAACGCCTCAACATCGATTCCACCCGTGGTTGAACCCCGCAGAAGAGCAGCTCGATCTGTTTCTTCCGAGTGAAGCGGACGATCTCCGCCAGTTCGGTGATCGAACTATGGTCGATATTGGGAACCCCCCGAAGGGAAAGAAGAATCCGTTTGACCCCTGATTCGACCAGCGGCGTGATCGCTTCGCTAAGCTTTCCTTGCGATCCGAAGAAGAGCGCTCCATCGACGTACACCACCTTGGTGAGCTTCGCCTTCGGACCGAGCCGGCTCGTGACAGGATCGATTTCAATCGAGATCTTATTGCTTTTGATCACGAACATCACAATCGAGAACCCGATTCCAAGAAGGATCGCGGTGGTGAGGTCGAAGACGACCGTAGCGACCAGGGTGATGGAAAACTGGGCGATCGAGGTCTTCATCCGCTTGGAGAAGATCTGCCTGATCGATTTCCAGTCGTTCATCCGCCACGCGGTCACCAGAAGCACGCCCGCCAACGCCGAAAGCGGAACCCTGCTTAAGAACGGAGCCAGGAAGAACACGCTTCCGATCAGGGCGATCGAGTGGAAGATGCTGGTAAGACGGGTCTGCTGGCCGGCTCTGATCGCCACCGATGTGCGGGCGATCGCCGCGGTCGCGGGAATACCCCCGAAGAACGGAATGATGATGTTTCCTATTCCCTGGGCATACAGCTCGCGCGTCGCATTGAATTTTTCACCTTTCATCTTCTCGGCGTATGTCCCGCACAGAAGACTCTCGACCATTCCGAGCGCGGCGATTGAAATCGACGGTACGATGTAGATCCCGAAGTCTCCCCATGGCATGGCAAGAGGGTTGAGGCGCACTTCGCCGACCAGACTCCGGGGAATGTGCCCGACTTCCGCAACGGGAAGATTCAGGATGATCTGGGCGATCATCGTGACAATCAGCGCCAAGAGCGTGGAAGGAAGCCGTTCATTGAGTTTCTTCGGCCAGAGAAGCATCAAGGCGATGACGAACCCGCCGTAGAGAACGGCAAACCAGTCGATGCTGAAACCAAGGTAGGAATAGGAGAAGAGTCGCTCGAGGATCGAGACGCCTTCGCTGACCGTTCCAAAGAAGGAGTCGATCTGGCCGGTGCCGATGATCACGGCCACTCCGGCGGTGAAGCCGGTGACGACGGGAATCGGGATATAGGAAACAAGCGCTCCGACCTTCAGGACCCCGGCGAGAATCCGGATGATGCCCGCGAGGAAGGTGACGAAAAGCACCCCCTCCGGTCCATGATGAGCCACGACGACCAGGAGGACCCCCGCCATCGTCCCGGTAGGTCCGGAGATCTGGAACGACGCCCCGCTGAGTGCCGCGATGATGAGTCCGGCGAAGATCGCCGTGATGATTCCGCTCGCGGCATCCGCCCCGCAGCTGACGGCGAACGCCAAAGCGAGCGGCAAGGCCACCGCCGCCACCGTAAGACCGGCTACGATATCTTTTGAGAGTTTGCCCGCATTGTAACCGGCAAACTCTTTTCGCAAGTCACTGATGAATGCACATTGTTTCTTTCCTGTCATCCCCCCACCCTCCGCCACAATGGCCATATAGCATCAGCATATCGGATAGCGGGGCGGTTGCTCAAGGTCGGGGAGGAATGATCTCGATCCAATACCCGTCGGGGTCGGTGATGAAGTAGAGTCCCATCGCCTCATTCTCGTAGGCGATGCAGCCCATTCCCTTATGTTTCTTATAAGCCCCTTCATAATCATCGACGGTGAAGGCGAGGTGGAATTCACAATCGCCGAGATCGTAGGAATCCTTCGGCCAGTCCCGAAGCCACGTAAGCTCCAGGACATGCTTCGATTCCCCGTCGCCCATGAAGACGATGATGAATGACCCGTCCTTCGCTTCTTTGCGCCGGATCTCGTTCAAGCCGAGCGCCTCTTGATAGAACACGATTGATTTCTCGAGGTCGACCACATTGAAATTGTTGTGAGCGAATCTGAAATTCATGCAATCCTCCACTGATGCCCGTTCCCCCGGGCAGCCAATACTTCGACATCATATGGCGATGCGGCTTCTTTCAAAGCCGTTCCGGTCGCAAACCCATTCCACATATGCATCGGAACCAGATAGGAGACGGAAACCCGCTCAAGCAGGTCGAGGGCGCCCAAGGCGTACCGCTTCCCCAGGCGCGGGTCGACGGGGACGAACGCCACGTCGATCGCCGGCGGAAGCCGGTCGAGCTCTCTGTGGTACTCCCTTTCCATCCATGAGGTGTATTCCTCCCCTTCCTCCTCCCAGAACCAGTTGTTCAGATCCCCGGCGAAGTACACGACCTTCCCTTCGACTTCCAGAAGGAAGGCGACCCCCTCGTCGGTGGATCGAAGGGTCGATACGACGAGGTGTTCAACGTCGATCCTCTGATGAGGACCCATCCGATGCACATCTTTCCCGGCAGGCGCGTCCTCTTCGGGAATATCGTCGCTGAGGACGAACGTCTTGGCCGGAAGGTCGAAGATCCTCCTATCGTAATGGTCGCCGTGCCGATGCGAGGCGAAGACGATGAGATCCTTGTCCGGAGGAAGCGGCAGCTCTCCGTCGACGTAGTCGAAGAGAAGAACGACCTCCTCGCATTCGACGAGAAACGAAGCGTGTCGGATAAACGTGATATGCATGCCTCAACGATGAAAGAGAAGCAGGATGCTGTCAAGCGTCTACATCCCTTCCAGCAGCGTCAGCGCCATCTCAAGAAGACCCAGTTCATCGTAGTAGTCGAGCAGTCCCAGATGAGGACTGCGCAGCATCGTCCGAAGGAGCTCATCCTTGAGCTCGCTGAACGAACACCGGGCTTCCTCGACGGAGGTGATGCAGCCGGCCTCCTTCAGCTTCTTCCTGATCTCCTCATAGGAAGGGAGATTCGTTTCAAGAGTCCGTTTCACCTGACTCAGGGAAGGCCGCTTCCTGAAGGACTTGGGCTTCTTCGAAAGCAGCGCCTCTGCATCATCGGGGAGAAAGAGCCGCCGGACCAACTCTTCCCGCTCCGTTTTCGCATGCCCGACCGTATCATCTTCGCTGAGCGCGAACAGCTGCTCGCCAAGAAAGAGGATTCCCAACGCCAAGAGCGAAACGGGAACTCTTCGGTTCCGCCTTTTAAAATACTCAAGCTCCTGGTCGGCCACCCCGCCCTGAGCCAGCGCTTTCGCCAAGAGCTCGAGGCTGTACCTGCTGTTGTCGAGGTATGCTTCGAAGAACTCGTCGGCGCTTTTCCATGCGAGGGTGTGCAGATCGATTCTCAGGTTCTCTTCGCCGAACAGCACCGCCTCCCCATGGGTGGTCAGCAGGAACAGCGTCTCGCTGACCGCCTGGGGTAGAATCTTCGGCTCCTTGATCAGGTCGGTATCGACGAGGAGCAGCGTCGGAGGCTGCGAGGGGACGAATATGCCCGGCCATGTGAACCGCCAGGGGCTGGTGATCGCCGGCGATTCGAGAACCGTTGGAATCGCGGCGAAGGAGCGATTGAGCTTGTATGAGACCCGCTTCCCCACCGAGAGCAGGCGATCATCCCCGAAAAAGACGGGAACCACCGGTTTAAGATCCAACAGAGGGAATATCTTGTTGAACGTCGCCCGCTTGAATGTATGGCCGGTGGCCGCCACCCCCTCTTTTTGAAGGGAGCGGAGGATGGGGAGGGCGTAGTGGTGGTGATCCTGCTCCTCGGCGATCATCATCGCCTGAGCATGGCCGAAGCACTCGACATACCCTTCGGTGAACTCCTGGAGGGCGTTTTTTCTAATGATGATCGCTTTTGTTTCCATGAGATGTTGCCTCCTTCTTCATCAAAACGAGAATCTCCTTCATCAATGCAAACAGCCCGCCTTCCGGGGTGTAGTCCGCTTCCACGAAGAAATCGAGACGCCCCCTGATTCCTTCACAAGCTTCATGCACGGAACATCGGTCAGTCCATCCCCTCTTTCCGGGCAAGTTCGTTCGCCTTGCTCCAGAACGCCGCCGCCTCCATGCCCAGATTGGGGATGAAGGAGTATTCCTGCATCGCCCTGGTCGTCAGGATCTTGTCGAAATCATACATCATCGCAACCGTCGGCTGTCTGTCCATGCGAAAAGAATATACCCGGGGAAGCCCGGGGACAAGAGCATGGGATTCGGGCTCTGTACCGAATCATGGTTGAATGCTACGATACGCCCAACTCCAACGGAGTACATACAAGGAGTGAATGCAGTGAAGTTGAGTCCTCAAGAGATATTGCCCCACCGCGACCCGTTTCTCTTCATCGATGAGATCCTCGAAGCGGATGAACACCATACGGTAGCGAAACGGGTCTTCACCCCCGACCATTTCTTCTTCAAAGGGCACTTTCCCGACTATCCGGTCGTCCCCGGGGTGATCCTCATCGAAACGATGGCCCAGGCGGGCGGAGCGGGGCTGGGCCAAGCCGGAATCATTCCGCTGGGAAGCCGCTTCGTCCTCGCCACGATCGAGAAGGCGAAATTCCGCTCGCAGGTAAGACCCGGCGATGAAGCGATCATCAGCATCGAAAACGTCCGGATATCACAGATGGTGCTTCGCCAGAAGGGAACGATCACCGTCGACGGAACAGTCGCCGCCGAAGCATCCTGGATGTGCATCCTCGTCAAAGGAGAAGATTGAAGTGGTCATCACCAGGAAAGTGCTGAGAAACGTCTCGTTGACGGCTCACCCGCTCGGGTGCCGCCGGCATGTCGAAGATCAGATCGCCTGGGTCCGGAACCCCAAAGAACCGAACTATTCCCCCATCACAGCAAAGATGCCCGCCCGGGTGCTCGTCATCGGCGGGTCGACCGGCTATGGCCTCTCCTCCCGGATCGTCGCCGCATTCGGCGGGGGGGCGGATACGATCAACGTCTCCTTCGAACGGGAGCCGGGTGAAAGGAAGACCGCCACCCCGGGGTGGTATAACACCAAGGTGTTCGAAGAGCACGCTCGGAAGAACGGACTCAAGGCGTTCAGCGTCTTCGGCGATGCGTTCAGCGGCGAGGTGAAAGAAAAGACGGCGAACCTCATCGAGGAGCAGTTCGGACAAGTCGACCTCATCGTCTACTCGGTGGCAAGTCCCGTCCGAACCGATCCTGCAACCGGGGCGACCTACCGATCGGTCCTGAAGCCGATCGGAAAACCGTTCACCGCCCTGTCGGTGAACCTGGGTGACCCCACGGTCACCAAGGAGACGATCGAGTCCGCCACGAAGGAGCAGACGGAAGAGACGATCAAGGTGATGGGGGGAGAGGATTGGAGGTTGTGGATCGATCTCCTTGGCAAAAGACAATTACTTTCCGCAGAAGCGGCCACCGTCGCCTTCTCCTACATCGGACCGGAAGTGACCTACCCGGTCTACCGGGAAGGGACGATCGGAAAAGCGAAAAAAGATCTCGAAAGGACCGCCAAGGTTCTTTCCGGCACCCTGAAAGCGTATGTCTCGGTGAACAAAGCCCTGATGACCCGGGCATCGGCGGTGATTCCCGTCGTTCCGCTCTACATGGCGCTTCTCTATGAGGTGATGAGCGAACGGGGCGTCCACGAGCAGTGCACCGAGCAGATCTGGCGCCTCTTCACCACCCGGCTCTACGCCGGCATCCCCGTTCCGACCGACGAGGAAGGTCGAATCCGCCTCGATGACTGGGAGATGGACCCGGAGATCCAAAAGGAAGTGCAGAAGCGCTGGAAGCTCCAAAGAGAGGGAAAACCCCTGAAAGGCGGGAATCTCACTCTCGTCCAAAGAGAGTATGACAACATCCACGGCTTCGGATACGATGGGATCGATTACGAAGCGGATATCGATCCCCGAGAAATCTAGGAGCGATCGATGACCAGCACCCGGGGAATCGGGCGCTCCGCTTCCTCATCCGACGGATACCGGTCGGAGATCTGAAGATGCCGTTTTCCGTCGATCAGAATCTGAGCGGAGCCTCCTCCGTCCAGGTTGACGATGTCGACATACCCTTCCTCTTCACAGAAGCGGGCAAGTTCAAGCAGGGAAGCGCCCCTGCTGCCCACACCCGGTACATATCTGACCTTGCTCGCCCCTTCCGCCCAAAGCAGAATCGGTTTTCCTTTGTTGTTCGTTCCAAGGGCGATCCGGGCCGCCCTGCCGGTGTTGAAATCCAGGGGATAGACGGTTGGAGGAAAGGCTGCATCATGACGCTCGGGATCATGGAAATCACAATCGAAGGAATCGACGATCGCGCCTTCGTTCATCATCGAAGGCCCCACTTGGATCGCGAAGACAATCTCTTCATATCCTTTATAGGCGACATTCCCTTCACGTATAGCAATCGCTTCTTTCATGCCGACCACGAACCCGGCCATGGGAACGGGAGTTCCGCCTCCTTTTGAAAGGGCGACCACCCGTCTGCCGACGATGACGATTTCGTGGTTGTCGGAGGGCGGTGTCGATCGACCTCCACGCCGGGTATGAATCTCTCCTTCAAGAGGAATCCCGTCGACCTCGATCTTCAAATCGGAAAGATGAGGAAATTCGATCCTCGCATCACCGGCCTTGTCCACGAACAACGCCGGTCGCTCATTCAGCGGCGGAAGCTCCACCACCCCTCGATGGACCGAGAGGCTGTAGGGAGAGCCGAGGCTGCAGAACGGAGTATCAAGGTCGGAAGGGTCCATCAGAAAGAAGTGGGAGTTCACCACCAGGTTCCCTTTAACCGACGAAGGGAACCCCAGCTCGTCGGAGATCGGCATGAAGCGCAGGGAATCGGCCGTTCCTTTTGCGATTGAAAGAAGGCCTTTGGCGGCCAGGCGATCGAGGTATTCCCTCAAAACGGGGTCATTGACCACCAGCCGATCGCCGGCGGCGATCTCTCCTTCGGAAACCAACCCGTTCACATATGAGGCGAACGCCAGGTTGCGATCCAGAAAGGTGATCGCGCCTTGAGTCATGGGAAGAGGGAACGGAAGAGCTTCATCCAAGCGGAAAAAGACGAACCAGCCGAACTTAGCAGGGTTCTTTGGAATGATGGTGACCTGGTAGAGGCGAGCGATCTCCCCGATGACCCGCTTGTCAAACGGGGGTGCTTGAGACCGCAGTTTTTCCCACATGAAGCCTTCAACCTTCTGAAAACGCTGAATCTCCCCTTCTTCCTGCTTCGTAACGATTGTTGATACCATATCTCACACCAAAGAGGGATATTCGTCTTTCAGGATGCATTTCAGGACATCCATGCCCCGATAGCGGATCGCATGCATTCCAGCCGCTTGGGCGGTCTGGACGTTGCGCATGAGGTCATCGATGAACAGAATCTCGGAAGGCTTTGTGTCACTGACGGCAATGAGGTGTTCGTAGATCGCCCCGTCCGGTTTGTTGACCTTGAGAACACCGGAGATGATGTAATAGTCGAAGAAGGTCGGCCAATGCTCATCCTTCTGCAGCGCTTCATAGGTCGGAGTGGCCATGTTTGAAAGAAGGGCCAGCTTCAAGCCGCGCTCTTTGAGGCCTTCAGCCCACCGGATGATCTTTCGATCGACCCTGCTCCATCCGGCCAGATCCAATGAAGCGAGGGCATCGACCGGCGGATTCTTCTCCCCGGTCACCAGCTGCCAGTATTCATCGAGGGTGTAGCGATCGCGATCGAAGTCGGAGCGATGCTTCCAGTAGCGCTCGGTGAAGGTCGGATAATCCAGCCCGGCGAGCCTGCTCATCGCCTCCAGGTCCTCATCCTGAATGAAGCCGACGACGACTCCGCCGTAATCAAGAGCGAGCAAGGAGATGGGCTTCTTCACTTCAGACTCCTACCCTGTTTCTTCCGCTTTCTTTCACCTGGTAGAGCGCCTTGTCGGCGGCTTCGATCAAATCCTGCTCATCCTTCGCATCCACGGCAGCCAGCGAAGCGCCTCCGATCGAGACGGTTACCTTGATCTGCTGCTCCCCCCAGTTGGTGGTCCGCTCGCTGACTGTTCGTCGAATCGCCTCTCCGACCTCCAGGACATCGTTTCCGCTGGCGCCGAGGAGGACGACCATGAATTCGTCTCCGCCGAGCCGGATCAGCAGGTCGCCTTCACGAAGCTGGGAACGGGCGCAGGATGCGATCCCCTGCAGAACCCGGTCTCCTACCGTATGGCCGTAGGTATCATTGACGCCCTTGAAGTGGTCCACATCGAGCACCAACACTCCGAGCGCGGTGTTCTGCTTCACCGATCGGATGAACTCCTCGCGGAGGCGGGTGAGTCCGAAGCGGCGGTTGTATACCCCGGTCAGGGGATCCACGGCGGCGAGCCGTTGAATCTGATCGTGCGTCACCGCGTTGTGCAGAGCGAGAGCGAGGCTCGAGATGAAGAGGTCGAGGTTCTGTTCCACATCGCGGGAAATCGAATGTTTGGAAACGAGGATGACGACTCCCATCCCGAGGCCCTTGTAGATGATGGGAAACAGCAGGACCGTCTGAGGACGGAACATCGCGACGACCCCGTCGATCTGGGCCTCAACGGGAATATCGATCCGCTTTCGCGCCAATTGGCTCAGCGTCTCGAGAACCTGGGCGTTCTTGCCAAGCTCCTCGCCGTTGGCCAGACCGCTGGAACCGAGGAGTTTCAAGCTCCCTTTGACTTCGACCAGCACGGCGCCGCCGTCGACGCCGAAGAGCTCAAGCAGACTTGAAAGGGCGTTCTGGCAGAGCGCTTCCACCTCCAGGTGGGTCGTGAGCATCCGGGTGTAGGAGCGAATCTGCATCTCCAATTGAAGGGATGAGGAAAGCGTATCGACCAGGCTGTTGAAGAATGCCGAAGAACGGCCGATCGCATCGGTGCTGTCCACGACGAGGTGGCAGTCCCGGGCGGAACAGTCGACCAGCGAGTCGCTGCCGCTGATCGTATGGAGCTTGTCTTCGATCTTGCCCATGTGGGCGGAAAGCATGTTCAGCCTGCCGCCGACAATCCACCGGGCAAGAAGGATGTTCACCGCCCCGACGAGAAGTCCGGAAAAAATGCACACGCTGAAAAACCAGAGCGTATACACGGTTGAAGGATCCATTCCCAGAAAATCCATGAAGAAGGGAAAGACGACGCCGACGAGCATCCCGAAGCCCATCATCCAGATGGCCAGATCATTAAAGACACCTTTTGTTAGTCGAATCATATTACCACTATACCCGCTTCAAGAAGATATACAATACCCAATTTGGCGATTCCGATCGCCGCTCCGATCCCCAGGACGGGAACGGGACCCATCGGGATCCTCTTTGAACTGAGCATCATGTACGCCAGCAGAAAGACGATGATCGCGAAGATGTTGGGCTGCCTGAACGTTCCAACGGCGAACTCCAGAAGAATCAGCGCGGCGGTAAGAATCGCGGCGACCACGATCGGACGGACGCTCGTCAAGACGTTGCGAATGATCCGCTGCTCTCTGTAGTGCTCATACAGCTTGGCGAGGATCAGCATGATGATGAATGAGGGCAGAATGTTTCCGACGATCGCGACGATCGCGCCGGGAATCCCCGCGATCTTGATTCCGATGAACGTGGCGGAGTTGATCGACATCGAGCCGGGAACCATCTCGGCGATCGTGATCAGGTCGATGAACTGGGCCTGGGTTAGCCAGCCGTGGAGATCGACCGTCTGGCTTTGAAGCAGGGGCATCGCCACATATCCGCCGCCGATCGAGAAAAGACCGATCTGGAAGAACGTCAGGAACAGCTGGAGATATAGGATCATACGTCTTCCTCCATCCGTCTCTTTCTCCTTCTCATATCAAGAAGGTTCGCCGTGGTGGAGAGCGCCAGCATCACCAGGATAAGGGTGATCATGCTGATCTTCATGACATAGAGCAAGGCGAAGCTGATGATGAAGAGCAGGATCGCCGGAATCGCTTTCGCTTTGAGGAACGGTTTGAAGAATTTCCACGAAACCTGAAGGACGATCGCGGCGACCACCGGTCTCATCCCGCTGAACGCCGCTTCGACCCACACGTTGTGCTGGAGCACGGCGTAGATGATGCTGATGATGGAGACGATGATCATCGGCGGCAGAACGGTTCCCAACGTGGCGACAAGCGCGCCCGGAGTTCTCGCGAGGTGATATCCCACGATCATCGCCACGTTCACGGAGGCCGACCCGGGCGCGGATTGAGCGATGATGACGAAGTCCATCATCTCGTCCTGGTCGATCCAACCAAGTTTCGCGACCATCTTCTTGCGCATCAGGCTGACGATCACGAATCCCCCGCCAAAGGCAGACATGCTCAAGGTGAATGTCTCCCAGAACAAGCGGAGAAAGAATTTCACATTTACTTCCGGCTTCCCCTTCTTGACTTCAGTTATCATGCAGTACCTCACAAAGTAGGAATTATCTGCTTGGCCACGTAGTGCAATCGTTCAATCATATAGGGGAAAAACCCCTTCATTGTCGAACAGAAGCGATACCCGTCATCACGTCGATAACGCTATAACCGCCTCTGCACAAGTGCTTCCACGGACATGTTTCACACCCTTCGATCGTATTGGAACACTCATCAGTGCAATCAGCGAACTGAGGGATCGACATCCCCGCCAGCCTAAAACCTATTGCACGGAACAGATGCCGGCCATATCGCAACTCTCGGGGGGATAGCCGGCTATCATCCCCCAAAGATTATCGTAAAAACAGTTTGAGACCGTGGTTTGCTTCATGGATGAATCAAACCACGAGTCGACCACAGCCTTGAGGAATCGTTCATATTCCTCAACCCTCCCTCCCTGCATCGAATCGATGCGTGGAGCATCCTGGTGACAGTGTAGCTCATAGGCGGTCAGGAAGAAATAGAAGACTATTTGCATACTGTCAACGGTATCGCCCTGAACGACGTCACGGATAGCGGACGCCGCCCTTTCGATCGTTGACGAACCGATTACCCGCTGACTTCTCCCTGTGCCTTGATGCCCCACCCCCTATGTAATAAAAACCCGGAGTCTCCGGCAAACGTTACACGCTTCCGACACCGATTTGCCCGTCTTTGCCGGATGTCCGCGCATTCTCACCCCTTCTCCGTTGTAAATCTTTATCATGACCCATCTTATAGAAGAACGCAAGGACATTTTGAAAAAAGTGTGCAAAAAAATGATCAGAATGAAGATTTCTTCATATTTCACGGGATCAGGCAAGTCCGATGCGACGAATCCCGATCAAAAAACGTGATGCAATCTTAGAGCTGGATAAAATTGACTAACAATACCGAATCATCCATACTTTCGTTATGGCTCAACGAGATACGATCAAAGCGCGAAGAAAGAAGATACTCGCGTATCTGGAAGAACAGGGACGTGCGGATGTTTCCGAACTCGCTCAGTTCGTCGGTTCGACGGATGCGACGGTTCGAAGGGATCTTTTCTATCTTGAAAACAAGAAGCAGCTCATCAGGACCCATGGCGGAGCGGTAAGGCATGAGCAGAAAAAGCCCATATGGCAGACATCCCCCATAGCCGGCAGGCTCGAAAAGAACAAAGAGAGGAAAATGAGCATCGGCGAGTTCGCCGCCACGCTCATCAAAGATGATGAAAGCATCATGGTCGACGGCGGGAGCACCACGCAGATCTTCTCCTCCTACCTGAAAAACCATCACAACCTGCTGGTCGTGACGAATTCTCCGGGAATCGCGGAGATTCTCCTGAACAATGAAACGGCCAGGATCATTCAGATAGGCGGAGAGCTGATCCGGGACACCTATCAGATAGCGGGGGTGGATGCTGAAAAACACCTTGGACGGTATTACGTCGACAAGAGCATCATCAGCGTTTCCGGAGCCGATCCCCACTATGGGTGCTATTCGGCGATCCCGACCGAAGCCAGCATAAAACGGACGATGATCGAACACTCGAGAGAATCCATTCTTCTGATAGACAGCTCCAAATTCGAGCGCAAAGCGTTGTGTTTCACTTTTCCGTTCAGCGAGATCGATATCGTGGTGACCGATTCAGGCATCAGCAGACACGATGCGGAGCTCATCATGCAGCAAGGCGCCATACTTCACATCGTGGATGTTTAGAGCATGATCTCCCCGTCTTTCGAGAATCTGTTGAATATCAACAGAGATATCACGGTAAACACCATCAGAATGGTCGAGAGCGCGCAGGCGCGCCCATCGGCTCCTTTCGCGACCATCGTATAGATGGCGACGTTAAGCGTCTGCGTTCTGAAGGAATACAGCAGAATGGACGAAGAGAGCTCGGTTATCAATGTGACCCAGCTCATGATCGCTCCGGCGAATATCCCATTGAGCATCATCGGAACGATGATCTGAACCAACGTCTTGACCTTTCCTGCACCGAGCGACTGCGCCGCCTCATCGATCGACAACGGTATCTGGGCCAGAATCGCCACCGATGAGCGAATCGTATAGGGAATCCTTCTGATGACCATGGATACGACCATGATGGTCGCGGTCCCTACGAGGGGCATATAGGGATTATTGAAAGACTTGATCAACGAAATGCCGACGACGGCGCCGGGAATGATATACGGGACCATTGAAAGCGAATCGATGACCGAATTGGCGAGATTCTTTTTCCGCACCACGAGATATGCGATCAGAATCGCCATCAGGATGATGATGATCAGCGCGGTGCCGCAGATGCGGATCGTGTTCCAGATGGAACCGCCCATGTTGCTGAACACCTGCTGATAGTTCTTCAGCGAGTATCCCGGCAGAAAGACGATGCCGGCGCTTGAGGTTTTTCTGAATGACAGATAGATGAGATAGACCTGCGGCAGCAAGGAGATCGCCACCACCCCGTACGCATAGAGGTGCATGAAGAAACTGCCGACCGGGCTCGCCTTCTTCCGTTCAATCGAATGCATCGCGCTCATCGAGAAACTATGCTTGTTCGACAGATACCGCTGAAAGAGGAAGAAGGCCAGCGTGATGATAATCGCGATGACGCTGATCGCCGATGCGAAGTTCTGGTTCGTCCCCACCTCCCCGATGTACTGGTTATAGATGATCACGGGGAACGTCTTATATCCCTCGCCGATCATCAGCGGGGTTCCGAAATCGGCCAGCGCTCTCATGAACACCATCAGCGATGCCGCCAGAATCGATGGCATGCACAGCGGGAGCACGACGGTGAAGAACCGCTTCAGACCGGTGCATCCCATATTCGCGGACGCCTCGAGAAGAGAGTTGTCTATGTTCTTCAAGGCGCCGGAAACATACAGGAACACCAAAGGAAAAAGCTTTATGGTCAATACGAGAAGAATCCCGTTGAACCCGTAGATGCTCGGTATCGTGACTCCCAGATTCGCCTGGATGAACTTGGTGATGACGCCGGCTCTGCCGAGCAGGAGAATCCAGGCGTAGGCCCCGATGAACGGAGCGGACATGCTGCTGAGAATGATGAGCAGCTGAAGCGTCTTGCGTCCCCGGATCTCATACATCGTGTAGAGATACGCCAGAGGCGTCCCTACAATGACGGCGAGGAGTCCGGTTGAGATGGCGACTTTGAAACTGTTTATCAGCGTCCGGTAATAGTAGGGTTCGCTGAAGAACTGCTTCATGTATCTGAGCGAAAACTTTCCGGTTGTTTCATCCACGACCGATTGGCGAACCACGGTGGATAGCGGGTATACCATGAACAGAAGGTATGCCGCGAGAATGAGCGTGCTTGCGACGATCCAGAAATCAAACGTATATCTTTGCTGTCTACCCATGGCGCACTCCTTCAGGAAACCAGAGATGAAGAACCATCTTCGGTAAATACATTCACTTTCCCGGCATTGACCGTCAGTCCGATTTCAGTGCCGTTTTCGATGATGTCATCGATCAGTGATTCCTGAATGATCTCGATCCTCTCTCCGTTCTCAAGCTCGACGACATAATGAGTATTGAGACCGAGAAAGGTGGAATACACCACGTTCGCTTTCAGACACCGTCCGCTCTCTTGATTGATGATCAGCTCTTCAGGCCTCACTGAAACCTTCACCGCCTGACCGGATTGAACGTTTTTAAGGTTGTTCATGGGCAGCTTGTAACCATGATCGAAGAGCAGGCCGAACCCTTTATCCTCTTGATAGATCGTCGCGTCCATGATGTTCGTCCGACCGATGAACGTCGCGACGAAGAGATTGGCGGGGCGCTGATACAGCATTTTCGGTGTTCCGACCTGCTGGATGAGCCCGTGATCCATCACGGCGATCCGATCGCTTACCGCCATCGCTTCTTCCTGGTCGTGCGTCACGTAGACGGTGGTGATTCTCAGGCGGTTCTGGATCTCCTTGATCACTTCCCGCATCTCGACTCGAAGCTTGGCGTCAAGATTGGAAAGCGGTTCATCCATCAACAGCACTTCCGGCTCGATTGCGAGCGCTCGAGCCAGAGCCACCCGCTGCTGCTGTCCGCCTGACAGGTTTTCAGGGAGCCGATCCGCATATTCCTCGATTTTCATGAGGCTCATGAACTTCTCGGTCTGCTTCCGAATCGTCTCCTTGTCCAGATTCCGGTTGGTCAACCCGAATGCGACGTTCTTGCGTACGGTGAGATGGGGGAAGATCGCATAGTTCTGGAACACCATTCCGATGTTCCGTTTTGCCGGATCAAGATCGTTTATCAGCCGGTCTCCGAAATAGAACTCGCCACCCTCTATGGTATTGAAACCGGCGATCATCCTGAGCAGTGTGGTTTTTCCACACCCCGAAGGGCCAAGCAGAGTAAAGAATTCTCCACGGTTGATATCCAGCGACACATCGGGGATGGCGACAAAGTCACCATATTTTTTCTTAGCGTTCCTGATTTTGATCCAAACTTCCATCCTACATCTCCAAGCAAGGGTCGAGAAGGCGGCCTTGCCTTCAAGCAAGGCCACTTTCGATGTACAGTCGATGCGTTGTCAGCGGCTTGCGCTATTTGCGAGTGCCGTACTGCGCCCAATAGGCATTCCACTTGGCGGAAATCGCACCTTTGTTCTGAGCCAAAGCTTCCGTGTCGGCCACTTTCACGACAATCGTATCGAGGTCGACCATGTTCGGGCTGCCGCCGACAAGCTTGGCCG